>CALXWF010000028.1 GCA_944392285.1 uncultured Alphaproteobacteria bacterium
GGTTTTGTTAATTTTGACGGCAAAGTTTTTTCGGCAGAGGGCAAAATTATCGGTAAAACTATCTCAAGCGGCTTGGCAATAGATGACAAAGAGACTATTCTTGGAAAGACCTTTAAGATAGGTGCAATGATTTTGGGCAATGACGGCAAACAAGTCGGAAGGTTGAGCCCCGAAGGGCGTGTCATGAATATATCCGGCCAAGATATCGGCTATATCAAAAACAACGGCGCCTTCATTAATTTAGATAAAAAAGTGGCGGGCTATGCCCTGCAAGAAGTTGCAAAGAACCGGAGGAACTGAGCGTGAAAAATAACATCGGCAACAAAATCAAAAAAGCGGCAAGACGGATTTTCTCGGCCGCTCTGGTGTTTTTTGTTTTTACCTCACCGATTCGAGCCGAGGAAATAACCGCAACGGATTTTAACGGCAACCTAATCGGCAAAGTTATTCCTGACGGCAAGGTTGTAAGTTTTGACAACCAATTAATCGGCAATGTCACGGCCGACAGCTTGATTGTAAATTTTGACGGCAAGCTGATAGGCGGCGTTGTTCCGCAAGGTGTTGCCATCGGCAATGACACCAAGCTGCTCGGAAAAGTCATGTCAGACGGTTCTGTTCGCTTAGCATCCGGCAAGATTATCGGCAAAGTTTTGCCCAATGGTTTGGTTATAAATGACTTTTATGAAATTATCGGCGCCGTTTTATTTCCGGGATTAGTATATTCAGACAGCGGCAAAACGGTTGGCCGCCTAACCGGTGATGGTTTATATACCAATCTTCAAGGGCAAGAGATTGGTTTTATGACGCCTGACGGCTACGCCTATCGCAAGGTTCAGGAAGACTATGTTTTAGACGGTCGGCTGATTTCTTCCAAAATGGTTATTTCTCCGGCCGGAGATTTTATCGGCAGCATTGTCCCGGGGGGCGATGTTTCAGACTTTGATTCCAAGCTCATCGGCAAAATACGTGCCAACAGCTATGCCTATAATGACCAAGGCAAAGTCATCGGTCGCATCGTCATTACCGGCTATGCTTTTGATGATTTCGGCAAATATATCGGCCATGTTTCTTATAACGGCGAGGTCTTAAATCAAGAAAAAAGCATTGGTCGCGAGCAAGCCGGCGGCAAAATAATTGATGATAAAGGCAATGTTTCTGGCTATGTTTTGCCTTTTTCCGCCACGGCAACGGATTTACGCGGACGTTATCTCGGGCGCTTAATGCCGGAGGGCAAAATTATTCGTGATAAAGAAGAAGTCGGCACGTTGGGTCCGCGCGGCGTTGTTCTTGATAAGAACGGGCAAATCATTGGTCGTATTGTGCGGACGGGGCCTGTATTTGACTATAAAGGACAAGTTATCGGTCATGCTTTAAGCAACGGAACACACATCAATTTGAGCGGTGTTGCCTCCGGCAATATGCAAGGCGCAACCGCTTATGATGCCCGCGGCCGCAAAGTCGGTTCATCAATGGAAACTTTGGCGGTTTTTGACACAAATAACACATTTTTAGGCCTAACCGGCATAGATGCCTCAATCAGCTTAAGCGCAGATGAAAAACGCAAAGTTTCGCCCTATGGCTATGTTTTCTCGGCAGAAGGAGATATTTTCGGTCAAGCGCAAAAATTAGGCGGTTTATATAACATTGTCGGCGCGCCTTTAGGGTATATAGACGTTAACGGCATGGCTGCCGATAAAGGCGGCGCGGAGCTCGGCACTGTAACGCAGTCGGGTTTTATCTGGGACAAACAAGGCAAAATCGGCGGCAAAATCATTAATGATACTTATGCCACGAATGATAAAGGCGAAAATTTAGGGCTTTTTTCGGCCACAAATCTGGTTTTAGATAAAAATTTAGAGATTATTGGTAAAATTTTGCCTGATGCCACGGTCGTTTCAATCAACAAATCAGATACGCCGGATATGATGCCTCTCTCCGGTCATGCCTCCTCGGCCGGCTTAGCTTTAGCTTTCAACGGTGATGTTTTAGGCTATGTTGGAGAAGACGGTCTTGTTCGTGACTTTTCTCAGACAAAAATCGGCAAGGTAACGGCCCAAGGTTTGGTTATAGATAACGGCAACCTGCCTATAGGCGGTGTAATAGAACCTGCCGCCGCCTATAATAATGAATGCTCTTTGATAGGCGTTATCACAGCCAATGGCCAAGTACAAAATTATCGAGATGTTCGTATCGGTAAAACTTTGCCCAATGGTCAAATCTTAGGAGATAACGGAGTCATCACGGGCTTTGCCGCCTCTCAGGGAGCGGTTGTTGACTATGGCGGAGTTATTACGGCAGTTTTGACGGCCGACAACAAAGCCTTGGCACCAAACGGAGCTTCTTTGGGTTGTGCCGACACCCAAGGTCAGATTAAAAATGACCAAGGCGCACTTCTCGGCAAAGAGGTGAGCATTTGGCCGATTATGGATTTTGGGGGAAAAATCATCGCGCGCAGCGTTCTTGATGGCCGCATCATTGATGAAGACAGCCGTTTTATCGGCTATATTCAGCCGGATGACAATGCCAATAATGATTCTGGCAAGCCAATCGGTGCGCTGTTCCGTTATCTGATAGCCTTTGACAATCAAGACAACTATCTTGGCTTGGTTAATGAAAAAGCCGAAGTCATAAACAATGCGGGAGAGGTCATCGGCCAAGTAGGGTTTGACGGCGCGGTCAGCAATCAAGGGAAAAAGGTCGGCTATGCACTTTATGATTTTTATGTTTATGATGCCGATTTCAAAGCTGTCGGTTATATTAACAAGACCGGCGAGGTCATCAGCTTTAGCAACCAAAATTTGGGCAAAATCAGCCGTGGTTTCCTGGTTGATAAAAATGAAAAACTCATCGGTCGCGGCAATCGTGACTATTATATTCGTGACAACGGCAACGTCGTTTTGGGCGAGCTTGGTTTTGATGGCAAGGTTGTAGATGCGCAGGGAAAAATTGTCGGCACTCTTGAGAGCAACGGCAACATTTTAGACGCAAGCGGTGCAGCCATTGCCGTTGCCAAACCTTTGCAATATTACAGCAAAATTTTGCCGGCCGGCTCTCGCAAGGCCGTAATTGACAAAGACGGCAATTTGGTCGGCTATGTTGATGAGAACGGCCGCTTGGTAGATGAAAACGGCAATTCTTTAGAAGACAAATATAAAATAGGCGATGTTGACAAAGACGGCCGCCCCGTAAGTTTTGTTGACAAAGACGGCAACACCGTCAAAATCGTAGAAGAAAACCAAAAAGTCTATGATACAAACGGCAATGTTATCGGCTATACCAAGAGCGACGGCACGGTCGTAGATGCCAACGGCAAAGTTATCGGCAAGCTTGATAAAAACGGCAATGTTGTAGATGCTTCCGGCAACATCTTAGGCGGTATCGGGGTTAACTGGTATGAAAAAGCCCCTCAAGCCAAGGGGAGCAAAAAGACCGAAACCTCTAAAGAAGTCGGTGTTGTTGAAAATAAATATCGCAAGTCATTAAACATAGCTTTAACGCCGGACGGCGAGTATTTGGGAGACATTCTGGAAGACGGCCGTGTTGTAAACAAAAGCGGCAAGGTAATCGGCCGCAAGATGCCCGATGGTCTGATTATTGACGATGACGGCACCCTAATCGGCATAGAAGAACAACAAAAGAGCCTAAGTGATGACATTTTTGTGCCGGCGGGGAGCTTTGGTCAAGGAGCTGCTTACGGTACAGGCACGGGCCCCGGCGGCAACCTTGGTCCCGGCGGCGGCTATGGCCCCGGAGAGCGATATGACCCGCAAAGAGCCATGGCCTTAAGCGCAGCGCAAAATGAGCGCCGCAAAAACATCTCTGTCGGCAAAATCAGCAGCAACATTCGCAAAGAAGCTTTTGACGGCATGCAAAGCAACTGGGATGAACAAGGCATAGCCAAAGTAATTTCCTCATGGCGCGTAGATATGAGCCAGATGATATTGTCTGACAAGCCGATTCCGGCGGTAATCGCACGTTCGATTGACAGCAACAACCCAACACCGATTACGGCATTTGTAGAGCGCAATGTTTATGCCGAGGCCGGCCGCAATGTCTTAATACCGGCGGGAAGTCGTGTAATCGGCACCTTAGGCGGAATCACAGCCAGCACCGAGGCCACATCAGAGTCGGCCAAGGTTCAAATTACCTGGCAGCGTTTAATACGTCCCGACGGCTCGCTCTTCACTTTTGACGGTGTAACCGGCGACGCTCAAGGTAGAGGCGGTGCTTTAGGCTATCTGGATCAACAGCTTTTCAAACGCTATGCTTTGCCGATTATGACCACAACCTTAACCAGCTTAACCTCATATTATATGGCGCCTAAAGATGAAAGCGACGGAGAGGTTGAAACGCCGCGACAAGAAGCCGCCAATGATGCACGACAAAATTTCTTAAATGACATGAATCAAATCTTTGAGAACATTTTGCAAGACAAAGCCAATATTAAGCCGATGACCTACATTCCGGCCGGTACCAGAATTATTATTTATCCCAACGTCGATCTCTGGTTAAGAACTGTTGAAAGAGATAAGGAAGAAACAGAAAATGATGTCTATAAAGATGTTTTGATTGATGATAAAGCAAAGGAAAAGAAACGTTCATCAGGAAAACAGCAGGCCGCGGGAAATACATTAAGCTCAAGCAGCAGCTCCAGTTCAGTTGTCTATGAAGCTGAAGATAGCGGGGCTCAAGCAGCAGGGACCCCATTGATTGATGATCAAAAACGTTCTAAAAAGTCAAAGCCGCAAACGGTAGCGCCGCCGCCTCCGCCTCTGGTCGCTTCTCAACCGACAAGCACGCCGCAGCCGCAGACAACAACGCCGCGCCCGCAAGGAGGTTCAAATAGCAACAGCGGTGTTCCGCAGCTGTTTTAAGGAGGATAGGAAT
>CALXWF010000029.1 GCA_944392285.1 uncultured Alphaproteobacteria bacterium
CCGTAAGGTTCAAACTTCGCCTATGGGGCGGGACGCCGACTGCGGCTCGTTTTCACCAACTATCGACTCCAGGGTCTCTTTGCAGGGATGCTGAAACAAGTTCAGCATGACAGAAACTTTTTCTCACCATAGATTTATGATATCATACTCTTTCAGTATAGGCAAAAAAATTAAAAAAACAGTTAACAAAAAAGCACCAAAGAACATCTATTCTTTGGTGCTTTTGCTCATGTGAAAAGATTTTTATCTACCGAAAACGGCGTCTTTCAAACGTTTGAGGGTTTGTTGTGCCAGCGGGCGAGCTTTAGCCGCACCTTCGGCCAACATTTCTTCAACTTCATTGAAGTGAGCCATATAGTAGTTATATTTTTCTCTTGCTTGGCTGATTTCTTTAAGCACGCGGTCAAGCAACATATTTTTAATATGTCCGTAGCCGAGTTTTCCCTGGCGCAAACCATCTCCCATTTCTTGGAGCTCAGCCGGAGAAGCAATGGATTTATAAATTTGATAAACCAAAATCTCTTCGGGGTCTTTAGGTTCTTCCATCGGCCGACTATCGGTTTTAATCGAGAAAATGGCTTTTTTAATTGCGGCGTCATCGGCAAAAAGCGGAATCACATTGCCGTAAGATTTGCTCATTTTGCGACCGTCCACACCGGGAACAACCGCCACGTTTTCATCAATATAAAACTCCGGCAAAACCAAAAGGTCGCGTCCGTAATGAGCATTGATTGCGCCGGCAATATCGCGCGCGATTTCCACATGTTGTACCTGGTCACGGCCGACAGGGACGACTTCCGTATCAAAACTCAAAATATCTGCGGCCATTAAAGTCGGGTAGGTATAAAGCCCCATGTTAATGCCATCATCATCGGGTTTCCCGGCCTCACGATTCTTGTCTACCTGAGCCTTATAAGCGTGAGATTTATTCATCAAACCTTTAGGCGTATAGGCATAAAGAATGGTCGTAATTTCAGGAATTTCCACAATATCGGACTGCCGATAAAAAATAGACTTTTTCGGATCAAGACCGCCGGCCAAATAAGAACAGGCCACTTCTTTAATTTTTTGGTTAAGCACGGCCGGGTCTTTTTCGGCATTAATGGCGTGATAATCGGCAATAAACATAATATGTCTTGCCGCTTTTTCACCCATGGCAATTGCCGGTCTGATAGCGCCGAGATAATTCCCGAGATGTGGGGTTCCGGTCGGTTTAACGCCGGTTAAAACTTTTTTTCCCTCAATCATTGTTTCAAAATCCTCTTTTTTATTGCAATTATTTCTAAAATGGATACTCTATCCCCAGCATAAAATCAATTAATTTTTAGGACAAAGATGATGTTAGATATAAAATTTATTATCGAGAACAAAGAAAAAGTTAAAGAAGGCCTTGCCAAAAAAGGCTATACCGACATAGATATTGACGGCTTAATTGCCTTGCACCTTGATATTAATAAGTTAAAAACATCATCACAAGCCCTGGCGGAAGAAAAAAATCGCCTCAGCAATTCCATTAAATCTGCCTCGGCCGAAGAGCGTCCGAATATCATTGCCAAGAGCAAACAGCTTGGAGAAGAGCTTAAAGTCGAGCAAGAAAAACTCGCCGCTGAGCAAGAAAAGTTTGACTATGTCATGTTGCGTTTGCCCAATCTGCCCAGTCCGGAAAGCCCGGTCGGTAAAGATGACAGCGAAAACGTCGTTCGTCGTCGTGTTGGTGAACTGCCGAAATTTGACTTCACCCCGCGTGACCATGTTGAGCTGATGGAGATGAACGACTGGAGCGAAATGGAGCGTATCGCCAAAGTTTGCGGTTCCAGAACTTATGCCATTAAAGGAGATTTGGCGCGCCTTGAACTGGCAATTCACATGTTGGTGTTAGACAAGTTGGCGGCCAATGGTTTTACCACCATTACCGTTCCCTCCATTGCTAAAGAAAAACCGCTCTATGGCATGGGATATTTGCCTTTTGCCAGTGATGAAATTTATTATTTGCCGGCAGATGAACTTTACTTATCCGGCACGGCCGAGTTAGTGTTAAATTCACTGCGTGCCGATGAAATTTTGAACGAAAACGACCTCCCGGTTTTATATGCCGGTTTTTCACCTTGTTTCCGTCGCGAAGCCGGAGCCGCCGGCAAAGATACGCGCGGCTTGGTTCGTGTCCACCAGTTTATGAAAACCGAGCAATTTGTCATCTGCAAAAATGACATTGCCGAAAGTGAAAAATGGCACCAAAAACTTTTGGCCTTGTCTGAAGAAGTTTTACAAGATTTGGAATTGCCTTATCAGGTTTTGGAAGTTTGCACCGGCGACATGGGTGCGCCCAAATATCGCCAATATGACCTTGAAGCTTGGGTTCCCTCACAAAATTGCTACCGTGAAACTCACAGCTGTTCAAACATTACGGATTGGCAAGCCCGTCGCACCAATTTGCGTTATCGTGACAATGCCGACGGCAAAGTCAAATTTGCGCATACATTAAACAACACCGGCATTGCCACACCGCGCGCCTTAGTTCCGTTTTTGGAAAATCATCAACAGGCCGACGGCTCGATTCGCATTCCCGAAAAACTGCAACCCTACATGCAAGGGAAGAAGTTTATCGGCAAAAACGTAAAGTAAGCGGCTTATGGAACGGGTTAAGTCTATAATAGAATTCATGCCCGTTGTTGAGCGTTTATGCGCCGTCACGCGGGACACGCGCCTGCGTTGCGGCGCGCCGGAATCTGACTCGGATCATATCTTGAAACTTTGCTGGCTGGTCATGCTGGTTTCACCCTATCTTAAAGAAAAACTTGACACCGGGCGCATGTTAGAGTTGGCACTGGTTCATGATTTGGTTGAAGCCTGGAGCGGAGACATCTCTCTTTCGGCACAAGAGGCGCATAAAGAGCTGAAAGCACTAAAGGCCCAAAAAGAAAGAGAAGCCATTGAGCATTATCGCCAACAATTGCCGCCGCCGCTCGGAGATAAGATTTATAACTTATTTATGGATTTTGAAAATAAGACAGACCGAGAGGCCAAGGTTGTTTGGGTGTTAGATAAAATTGAGGCCAATCTGCAGGCAAATTTTTATCATGACGGCGATGTCCGTTATTGGGCCGAATGTGAAGGCGGAGAATATTACTACCGATATACGCAAAGCGGGCAAACCAAGCAAAAAGACTGCCTTAAATTTTTAGATGAAGAGATATTAAATCAGCTTGAGGAGGCTGTTTTAGCCCTTGGCCGCAAAAATATGCAAAACAGCGGGATAAAAATATAAAATGTTTTTAAACCTTGATAAAGTAAAAGTCGTTTTGTTTGATTGGGACAACACACTGGCGGAAACCCGCTCAACTTTAGTTGCCGCCATCAATCAGGTTTTGGCTGAAAACAATTTGCCAAAATGGGAGGCTTTGAAAGACAAGAGGGATAAAAACCTCTCCTTTCGAGATAACTTTCCCCTTCTGTTTGGAAAAAGGGCCGAAGAATTATACCAAAAATACAAAATCATATACAAATCTCTGGTCTGCACGCGTTTAACGGCTTTCCCCAAGGCAGAAGAAACTTTGCGTTTTTTGCGCAGCCGCGGGATAAAAACGGCGATTATGAGCAATAAAGATCGTGAGCTTTTAGAATATGAACTGCCGCTGATTTTTGACAAGACCTTGTTTGACAAGATTGTCTGCGGTCACGAGGCTCTGCGTGACAAACCTTTCCCCGAACATGCTCTTTATGCTTTGGAGGGGTTATTGCCTTTGGCGGAAATATCTCAAAACACGGTCTGGATTATAGGCGATTCTGAACAAGACAGCGACTGTGCCAAAGCCGCCGGTGTTTTGCCGATAAGAATTGGCCAACCGATATGGGCGCCGCAAGCCGAACCTGAGGCAGACATTTTGCATTTTGCCGATTTTTCCTCTTTTTTGCAAAGCCTTAAACAAAGTTAGCAAAATCTTAAGCATAAACTGCTACAAAGAGCATATAAAATTTACACAAACGGAATAAGAACATGGGGCAGGAAACAGACATTGATTATGGCCGTATATGGCATTATGTATGGATTGCTTTGGTCATTATTGCCTTGTTGGCAATAAACTACTGTGCTTTTAACAAATTTTTATCATCCAATGCCGGTCTGATAAAAGATTATTCGCTTTCGGAGGATGACATGGACAAATCGCGCGACCCGGCGGTTGCCGGAATTTTCTACTCGGCCGAAGCACAACAACTTGATGCCGAGGTCAAACATTACCTCAGCCAGCCGGTAGGTATCGGTGACAGACAGCCGAAAATCTTGGTTGTTCCCCATGCCGGCTATTATTATTCGGCACAAACGGCAGCCAAGGCCTATATTGAGTTAGAACGTTTTTCAGACAAAATCCATACGGTTATTTTGCTCGGCCCTTCACATCAGGTTGCCTTTCGCGGGGCGGCTTTGCCGACGAGCGATGATTTTAAGACCCCGCTTGGTAAGGTTCGCATCAATAAAACCATAACCGAAGCCTTAGCGGCCAAACCCGAGTTTATGTATAATGACAAAGCTCATCAAAAAGAACATTCATTGGAAGTTCAACTGCCGTTTTTACAAAAGGTCTTAAAGAAATTTACCATTGTGCCGATTGTCTACGGCAATATCTCACCGAATACTTTGGCAGCCGTCCTTCGGGAATATATTAAAAAACCGGGGGTATTGCTGGTTGTTTCGGCAGATTTATCACACTATTACAAAGCTGAGGAAGCCGAGGTGCTTGACCAAGCCACGGCAGATTTGGTTGCAAAAGGGACAGCTGAGATACAAGAGCATATGTCTTGCGGGGCGATAGGCATAAACACGGCCATTCTCTTAGCCAAAGCCGACAATTTACAGCCGCGCCTGTTAGATTTAACCCATTCGGGCAACATCAGCGGAGATATGTCAGGTGTGGTTGGCTATGCCTCATGGATTTTTGCCGACAAACCCAAAGAAGAACCAAAAAACCTAACCCCGATAGAACAAGAAACCCAAAATCTTGAAAATTTTGCGCATCATTACGGCGAACAGTTGTTAAATATTGCCGAACGGGCGCTAAACGAAGCGGTTCTTGAAAAGAAAGAGTTAAAAATTTCGCGCCAAGACTATGAAGACATTTTGTTTGACAAAGGGGCATCTTTTGTAACTTTAACCATCAACGGCGAGTTACGTGGCTGTATCGGCACGCTCATCCCGCAAGAGGGCATAGCTCTAAACATTGCGGCCAATGCTTATCGGGCCGCGCTTGAAGACAACCGCTTTTCGCCTCTGAGCGCAGAAGAACTGCCGCAAACCGCCGTATCCATATCACTTTTAACGGATTTTGAGCGCATTCGTTTTACCACGGAGGCAGATTTATTAAAGAAAATTATTCCCGGCGTAGATGGTTTGGTTTTGCGTGACGGTGACCGGCAAGGTGTCTTTTTGCCGACAGTTTGGGAAGAACTTCCGCAACCGCAAGATTTTCTTAATAATTTAAAGTTAAAGGCAGGATTAAGCCCCAACTATTGGTCCGATAAAATTAAGGTTTATCGATTCAGAACAGTGGAGATATCAAAACATGAAGATTAACGGCTATGACATTGCATTAAGTGAAGATGACTTAAAACAAAAGCTTGAAAAACAAAGCATTACCATAGAACTTATCTCACCGGAATTTGAGGGCTATAAAGCCTTAAGCGAAGGTGACAAAAAAGCCCTGCAATATTTGGTAAATGCCGCCAAAATCCTCAACAAAGTTTTTCTTTGTCAGGACCACAGCCTAAATCTGGCCCAAAAACAAGCCTTAGAAGCCGCTGCCTCGGAAAGCGAATATGCTGCCTTGGCTCTGCGCTTTTTTAATTCCTATAACGGGGTAGAGGGCTTAAACGGTGTCGATAAAGAGCCGATAGAATTGTTTAAGGGCATCAAAGGCTTCAAAGGACGCAATTTTTATCCTGAAGATATGAGCGTTGAAGAATTTCATAAAATTTTGCTTAAGATGTTTGCCGCCGGCAAAATAGATGAAATCCGCAAAATTTTGAGCGCCCGCACCATGGTTCGCCGTAACGGCAATGAGCTCAAGGCAATAGATTATACGGAGTTTTTTGCCCCCGAATTTTCAGAAATCGCCAACCAACTGGAGCTTGCCGCCCATTATACGGATGACGAGCCGCTGAAAGATTATTTGGGCTGGCAAGCACAGGCTTTGTTGCAAAACAATGAAGACATGGATATGCTTGCCGACAAACATTGGGCGGTTTTACAAGACACCCCATTAGAATTTACCTTAAGCCGCGAGAATTATGAAGATGAAATGACCCCCACGGTTTTTGATAATCCGGAGTTGGTCAAACTTTTAGAGCAATATCATATAGAAGCCACCTCAAAAGACATGCTCGGCATTCGTGTCGGCATTGTCAACAAAGAAGGCACCAAACTTCTGTTAAAATTTAAGGAGCACATGCGCGCACTGGCAGAGCTTATGCCGTTTAAGGATAAATATCATCAAAACATCGGCCAAAACAGTGAGCTCAAACAAACCATGGTAGATGTTGATTTGGCGGCCTTAAGCGGAGATTATGCGGCGGTCAGGGGTGGCATTACCACGGCGCAAAACTTGCCCAATAATGACAAACTTGCGGTTAAGACCGGCGGTGGCCGACGCAATGTTTATCACCGTCAGGTGCGTCAAACAATCGATATTGAAAAAAAGCGCAAGATACTTGCCAACATGGTTTCCAAAGAGCTGCATGAGTTTTATAATCCCGAGGCCGAGCATATTTTTGTTATCGGTCATGAAAACGGCCATTCTTTGGGGCCGGACAGTTCCTATCAAGATGCCCTTGGTTTATACAAACACATTATTGAGGAGCATAAAGCCAATACCGTTTCCATCACTTTCATGCCTGAATATGTCAAAAACCACACCATAACAACAAAAGATTTGAAAGAAGTTTACACCACATGGGTTGTTGACAGCCTGTTTTTGACGGCACAACCGCAATATGCGCAGGCGCACCGCATGGCAGATTTAATAGAATTTAATTATCTGTTGGAAAATCGTGTAATTTCATTTGATAAAAATAATAAATTGCATATAAATTTTGAGGATTTTGCTTCAGTTATGGACAAGCTCTTAGCAGAAACGATAGCCGTTCAGCTTTCCAAATCGTCGGTCAAGGCCAAAGAGTTTATTGACCGCTACACAAACTGGAGTGAAAACTCTGCCCATATCGCCTCAGAAATACAGAAATTAGGCGTCAAACCCTATAAAGAAATCAGGACACATTTTTAGCCATGTATTATAGTTTTTTTGAAATATTTTCAATAGGAGTCGGTCCCTCAAGTTCACACACGGTCGGCCCGATGCGCGCGGCCAAACGCTATTTGGACAACTTGCATCAAGGTGAATTATTTCCCAAGGTCGCCAAAATTGAAGTAACTTTGTATGGCTCATTGGCCTTAACCGGCTATGGCCACGGTACGGTCAAAGCAATCGTATATGGCTTGATGGGGCTTGAGGCTGAGGCAATCGACCCTGAAAAACCCTATGTCGTCGCGGTAGAGCGTGACCATATTTTGCACCTCGGCCAAGAAAAGCCGATACCTTTCGAGCTTGATAAAAACATTATTTTTGAAAAAGAGATTTTCTTGCCCGAACACTCTAACGGCATGCGTTTCAAGGCTTTTGACGCCGAAGGAAACTTGCTGTTGGAAGAGGTCTATTTTTCGGTCGGCGGCGGTACGGTTGTTCGTGCTGATGAAATCAGCCGTCGTATTGAGCGCGCCCCGCTGAATGTTCCTTACAATTTCAGCACTTGTGCCGAGCTTATGGCACACTGCAAAGGCGAAGAGATTCCCATTGCCGACTTAATTTGGGCTAATGAAACGGCTTTGCGCTCACCTGAGGAAGTTGAGGCCGGCATGCGCAAAATTCACCGCATTATGCAAGCCTCAATAGACCGCGGTATGAAAGCCGAGGGAATTTTGCCGGGCGGTTTAAACATCAAACGCCGCGCGCATGAAATTTATCAACGACTGGAAGAAAAATTTCGCAACAATGACTATGACCCGCTGTTAATGGTAGACTGGATAAATCTGTGGGGCTTTGCCGTTGCGGAAGAAAATGCTTATGGCGGACAAATCGTAACCGCGCCGACTATGGGTTCAGCCGGGATTATCCCCTCGGTAATGCGTTATTATGAACGTTTTGTTGTTCACAAAGGCAATTATACCGTTGAAGAAGGGCTTAGAAAATTTTTATTAACGGCTTCAGCCATCTGCAGCTTATATCGTTCCAATGCCTCAATTTCCGGGGCTGAAGTCGGCTGTCAGGGTGAGGTCGGCGTTGCTTGTTCAATGGCAGCGGCCGGTTTGGTCGCGGCAGTCGGCGGCAGCAACAAACAAATAGAAAACGCAGCAGAAATCGCCATGGAACATAACCTTGGCCTGACCTGCGACCCGATAGGCGGCTTGGTTCAGGTTCCCTGCATTGAGCGCAACGCCATGGGGGCGGTAAAAGCCGTTAATGCGGCGCGTATCGCCATGAAAGGCACGGGCGAACATTTTGTATCTTTAGACAGTGTAATTAAGACCATGTACAAAACCGGCATGGACTTAAGCACCAAATACAAAGAAACCTCACTTGGCGGCTTAGCCACCAATGTAACCAACTGTTAAGACCAAAAAGGAGATTGGGCGTCAATGACTTTTGCAGATTATTACGCCCAATATCTTGGTCTAACCCCAAAAAAAAGCGGGAAATATATTCTTCTCAAGCTTTCGAGACCTTCCGATAAACCAAAATTACTATTACCCTCTTATTAAAAGTTTGTATCAAGGGCAAGAATATTATTCTCTTTCACCGAGCTTAAAAGGGGAGCTTTGTATACCTCCCGAAATAATGATAAAAAATCTTCTTCAAAAAAATAGCAATCTGACATTTCGGCGCTTTTTACGTTTTACCTCTGATGTATACAGAGCGGAGAAGTATGATAATATCGTAACGGTAACACAAGAGCATAAATCTCTTTTTATGCGTTCGGGAAGGGCGCAAGAGTTAAGCCGAAAAGAACAAAAATGGGAAAGTCTTCAAAATTTTATCAAGCGAGGCCATTTTTTGCCGCAATACAAGATGATAAATTTGTGGCAAGCTGCAAAATTTCCGATACCTATTGCGGCGGCGCAAATTTAGTAGTTTTTACAGATGAAAACTATCGTCATCGCGGCTTAGGAAAACAATTAGTCAGACATACCGCAAACTATTGCCTGCAGCAGGGCTTACTACCGATTTATTATGTGGAAGAAAGTAATCAAGCCTCTATAAATTTAATAAAATCACTCTGCTTTGATTTAATGGCAATGGAAGAAAGTCTTTGCCGAAAGATATAATGCTTTTTCAGTCACAAAAAAGCCCTGCAAAAATGATCTGTCCCCCATAAATTGGACAGATCAGGCCGGAGATTCAAATTGTGAAGAATATTTAAGATATATTAAAGATAATTTGAATAGAACGGCCACGAATAAATATCAACTTGTATTAATGTTGTATATAGCGGAAAGATGTCCCGATAGAAAATTAAGAGCAATTTTTTTTGATTAATAATTTGTTTCTATCCGATTCGTTTTCTATATATTTATTTGTTTCATGTAAAAAATAAAATAAAAATATTCGTGTAGGTTTATGAATGTTTTTAATGATAAACAAACGATTATAGGATAAGTAACCTAATTCTTCTTTAACTAAATTTTAATCATTGACAAAAAAGTTGACAATGTAGATAAAAAGTCATAAACTACCGCACAATCACTTAAATTTAATAATGAGGCATGAAATGGAGAGCTTATTTGAGCAATTGTCCAATGATAT
>CALXWF010000030.1 GCA_944392285.1 uncultured Alphaproteobacteria bacterium
AAGAAAAATATCAATATCTCTATCCGCAGATGCATTTTATCAACCAGAACGCCAACCGGGCTTTCCGTTACAAAGATTACGACGTCATTATCTGTTATAATCTGCTGCATGAAGTGCCTGCTGTGCAGAAAACAAAAATCATCAATAATGCGCTTTCGGCCATTAAACCCGGTGGCGAGGCCGTGTTTATTGATTATCACGCGCCAAAGCCCTGGCATCCGCTGCGCTGGATTATCAAAAGCTTTAACCGCCTCTATGAACCCTTTGCCGAAAAGCTCTGGGAAAATGAAATTTATTCCTATTCGGACGGGCGTTTGGGTTATAAATGGCACAAAATCACCTATTTTCACGGCCTTTATCAAAAATCGGTGGCTACCCGAAAATATCCGCTCTTTTTTGAACAGGCCGATCAGATGGAAGATTCCGGGCCTTTCTGACAAATGAACCGCTCATAAAATTTCGGTTGCAATTCGATGCGCCTGTCGCGTTTAATGGAGCTGGCGGACAAATATGACTGCAACGTCGACATTAACCTGATACCGCGCCGGCCGGTCGAAATATGATAGAAAAGGCGCCGGTAAACGGTGCCTTTTCTTACGGGCTTTATTGCACGGGAATATATACCTGTGCGGCCAGTTCCAGAATCTTCCGTTCCTGTGTACGGAGCCGGTCGACCAAATCGCGGTGCTGTTCAAAGAACGCGTCGCCGCGGGCATAGATTGCCAGACAAATCGCATCGAAGGGGTTATAGGCTGTTCCGTTGACCAGATTGGTGAAATAAAGTTTTTCAAAATCAGGATCACAGCGCAGCACCCATTTATCCGGATTACCCGGCTGGTTATACCGCCCTTCCTGTCCGGTAAAGCTGGTAAAGAAAGCCTGTACGCGCCGCGCCGGACAGGCCAGCAGTTCACCCCACTTCATGCGAATCAGCTGCCTCGTGTCCTTGAGATCATCATTATAATTAAAACGCAGGTCTTCCGCCAGCTGCCGGGCATGACGGTAACGCCGTCCGTCGTCCATATCACTGAAAAATTTCTGAATGGAAGCGGTATCGTGCGTATCCAACGTGGCGACATCGTTGCTTTGGGCGTTTTTCAGGCGGTAAATGTGTCCCTCATCGTCAGGTTCGACAAACTGCGAAACCAATAAATGGCCCAGCCCGCACATTTTCATAACGGGATCCATCTGCTCCGGTCGGCTGCCGATATCCTCTACATATATCTTATCTGCCTGAACGCCGCGCTCGGAAGCTGCCCGCAGAATAATATCGCGGGTAATATCGGCAAACTCGGCGATACTTTTCTTGACATATTTTTTCAGCAACGGGTGTTTGGGCGACGAATAAAGCCGGCCGCTTTCCTGTCCGTCAATATGCGAAATGACATAAGGATTAACCAGGCCGATGTAATGGTCTATCCGCATACCGCCGCGGTTGGAAGCAATCGCATCGTAGAATATTTCGTAAAGTATCTGTCCGGCCTCGCCCAGCGAACCGTCAGCGTTAAACATTTTGGCCGGATCAAGCACTTTAAAATTCCAGTCTCTCGGCATTTTATAGAACATTTCCGGCGGACTGCCGAGCGTGAAACCGTCCAAAAAGGCATCGGGATGACGATTAATGATGCTATCGGGAATTTTAACCTGAATATCGCCGATGTAATTATAAGTGCACTGACGGATATAATGCGCGGCCAGCATTTCGATAAATTCGTCCTCGGGAACCAGTCCCTGCCGTTTATGACAGACTTCGGAAAGCGCGGCGGCGTAATCTTTTTCAACCTGGGCAAAATCAATCCGGTGCGGATCTTTGGGGCGGCGGTAGATTTTGTTCAGAGTTTCCTCACTCAGCAGACCGTCTTCAACCATCAGCTCAAGCGGTATAAAAAACGGATTATGCCATACTTCTGAAATATACGGAGAATGTCTGAATGCGGCATTGGTTTTTCCGCCCGGACCAAGCAAAATTTTGTCAATAACGCCGCGGAAGAATTTATGCACTCTTTTGGCGCCCCGACCGTAAGGCGAACCGATACCGGTGTCTTCTTCGCGGCTGACGGGCGGCATACAGGGACCGGGCAGCCCCATGGTCATTTCTTTATCCAAAGCCCGGTAACCTTCGGCAACCAACAGCTGGCTTTTCTGCCATTCGTCCTGCAAACTGCGGCGCAGACTGGGCCAGAGAATCGTATTGTGCGTATCATTGCCGCCGGTAAAAAACAGCCCGTGCTCTTGTGCAAAATCAACAAAGTTTTTAACCCAACCATAAGCATTAACCGTGGGTTGGCGTTCAAAAATAACTTCTTCCAAAGCCTGTTTGAGCTCGCCTTTAAAATTGCCGTAGTAAAGCTCTATTGCCTCTAGCCCTTGTGCGCAAAGGGTGTCTAAAAATTTGCGAATAAATAATCGGCCGGCGTCTCCTAAGCCGTTGCGAATAAAGTCTTCACTTAAGCGTCTGTCTAAAGAAATGCGCGGCGGATGCGCCAAGCTTAAAAATCCATAACCGCCGGCATGAAATGTTTTAAAAACCTCTGAAACGGGTTGCTGAAACCTGATTGCATAATTTTTGCCATCTAAACGATCCATGCCGAAAATAAAGTCTTTTAAAAAGTCATTTTGGCCGGAATCGTTTATTTTTTTTACGGCATAATTATATATTTCATAGGGGAAATTACACCCCAGTCCTTTACTTAAATTCTGCCGACCGGCAAGAAGGTCATCCGCATCAAAATTAATATTCGGATATGTTACCGCCAGTTGTTGCAAAACTATATTTAAAGAGCGACTGCGGTCTTCCCTTATGCGCTGTAATAAAGCTTTTAATTTTGTATCAAACGGATTTAAGCCATAATATAAAAGCTCAAAATCTATCGGTAGGCGCAAATCTTCATTAATATAGGCCGCACTCAACTCACACCCCATAACAACCCTTAGCGCGTCGTATTTGTCGGTATTTGCTGCCAAAAGGCGTAAAATTTCAGCAAGGGAATCTATAGAATCATGGTCTGTTACGGCTATTACGACTTGCTCTAAGTTATTTTCTTCTTTGTAGGCCAGCGCATTATCCAAAACTTGTTGCGGCGTCATTTGACCGTCTGAGGCTTGGGTATGAATATGCAAATTGATTTTTATCGGCGTGGTATCTTCCGCGCCAAGAAAATAATCATAGTCTACCGCAGGTAACAGAGCTTTTAGTTCTTGCGCGCCCATTATGGATGAAAGCTTGGCGATGTCTGATGTCGGCAAATTAATGCCTTGCGCCAAAGTTTCCAGATATTCTTTATCTTTGGGAAAAGTCTTAAAACGTTTTTGCAGATTTTGTTCTGTCTTCATCTCAGAATCTCCTTAGAAAAATAAGTCACCATAATGAACCAGGAAGTCTTGTCCGCATAAATTGTTTGGCGACAAGCAAAGCCCCGTCACCCCCGGATTGAGCGGGTTGGCATATGAGGCGTGACCGATATCTATTATTTTTAATTTGTTATCTTTATCCGAAACCAAAAAATTGCCTTTATTAATGTCATTAACATAAATGCCCAAAAGGTTGGCGTCTTTAAGCATTTTGTGGTTAAACTCATAAAATGTTCGGAAGTAAAAAGGTTTGTCTTCTAATGATATTTGCGTCCCTTTGTCCTCTTGATAAAGCGCAATATCATAATCATAATTGTAGTATAATAACCCCGGCGCATGGGGACAGTTGTTTAGAATCAAATAGTGTTCAAGCATGGCGTTTGTGTAAATAGAATCTGCTCGAATCGCATGGTTTTCATGTTCTTTAACGGTTTTGTCATCCGTTTTTTTGTGTAAGTCATAGGGCATCATTTTTAATATGAAAACTTGGCCATCAGAACTTGTGATTTGGAAAACAAGTTTTGCACTAAACGGATTGCATAAAAAACGGATTTTGAAGATATGATTGTTTGCTTTTATTTTGATTAAATTACCGCAACCTTTTTTTAGAATGGCACGAAAGAAGGAGGCTCTTTGCCCGAAATCATATAAATCTATTTTTTTTACTTCAGGATATGCTTTTTTTAATTTTTCAGGAGAATGTTCAAGATTTTTTATTTTTTTATAGTTCTCAACCTCCGGTGCGTTTCTTATTTTTTCAATAAACTCTAAAAAAACTTGCTCATCTCCAAATATTTCCGGAACCATTCCAAGGCGGATTTTACCAAAACGTTGCTGTAAGCACCAGGGATTAAAATTTGGTAAAAAGCTCAGAAGTGTTTCGATATTCTGTGTCGTATTCCACAGGTGATGAACGTGGTTGATGTATGCTTTATAATATCCCTTTTCGCCAAAAAACCATCGAGTGAAACTCTTGTTATCAGGGAAAGCCGAACGCAGAGCCATAAAATTTTGGCGATGTCGCCGCGGATTTTTTAAAAGTGCCGCCAAAAAATCTTGGGATTGTGTTTCATTGGCAAAAACACGCTTAATGAAACGGGATAAAGTTTCATTTAGACGGATGTGTTTTTGGATAAAAGATTTTGCGCTGGCTGAAAATTCTGCTTTGTCCATTTGGCTTACCTTTCTGTTTGGTCAAGGTAATGCTAACATGCAGAGCTTTATTATTCGTTAAAAATTTTACCAAGCGTTTATTAAGTGTTTCAGCCTTGGCGGAATGAGGCTGACTAAAAAGGCGTCAAAACGGATATCATAATTTTGGTATTGCGGGTGATATTTGACAAAGACTTCGGCCGCACGGGAAACCCGATGTCTTTGATGAACCAAAACCGCATAGGCGGCTTGCTCGGCACGACGGCGTTTTTTGACCTCAACAAAAATTAAGGTCTTTCCTTTGGCGGCTATGATATCTATTTCTCCGGCGCGGGTCCCCCTGCCCGTGACATAGTTGCGCGCCACAATCTTATAGCCCTTGCACATAAGGCAAAAGGCGGCAATGTCTTCGGCCAGTTTTCCGCTGATGTTAAATCTCATCTTTTATCCTTAAGGCTGTTTGATAAACCTCGTTACGGCTGAGCTTGAAGCTCTCACTTATCTCTTTTACGGCCGTTTTCAGAGGTTGGGTTGCTAATTTGCGACGCAATGCCTCCTCAAAATCTTGCGTGGCGGTTGGGGTATTTTTTTCCGGCGGAGAAACCATAAAAACCATTTCGCCTTTGGGGGGTTGGGCCGCAAAAGCCTCTGTCAGCTCAAAGGGAGTGCCGGTCAGGCATTGTTCATAAACTTTGGTTATTTCTCGGGCAACGGCCATGCGACGGTTGCCAAAGACCTCGGCGGCGGCGGCAAGGGTTTTTAGAATCCGCGGCGCCGTTTCATAAAAAATGAGCGTGGCGGGAATGTCTTTTAACTCGGTAAAGAGGTCTTTTCTGGCTTTGTCTTTGTTGGGAATAAAGCCCGCAAACATAAAACGATCCGTCGGAAGGCCGGCTAGTTGCAGGGCGCAAATTAAGGCACAACAGCCGGGGATTACCGTGAAATATACGCCGGCCGCGCGGCAATGATTTATCAGCTTGTATCCGGGGTCGGAAATGAGCGGAGAACCGGCATCGCTGATAAGCGCCACCGCTTTGCCGTCTTTAATCAAATCTATCAATTTTGAGGCTTGTTCCGCTTCATTATGATCATGCAAAGTGATGAAGGTTTTTTGAAGGCCGATACCTAAAAGCGACAAAAGTTTTTTGCTTATTCTGGTGTCTTCACAGGCAATGACATCTGCCTCTTTTAAGGTTTGTATGCCCCTTGGGCTGATGTCTTGAAGGTTGCCTATCGGCGTGGCGACAATGTATAATCCGTTTTTCATTATCTGGCTCTTTACATTCGTGCTTTTTTCATTTAAGTTGATGATAATTCTTGGTTATAAGATTGTTTTATTTTGGGATAATTTGCAAGTGTTTAAAAAAATTTGTCTGTGCTTTCTTGCTTTGCTCTTGATGAGCTGCTCTTCCTCGGTGTCTACCAGAGGCGGTGTCGAAGTGATGACTTCAGATATCAGCGAGGTGGATTTCGGCGGTGATAAAAGTTTTCGGGTCGGGGTGTTGTTGCCTTTGAGCGGAAAAGCCGCAAAACATGGTCAGGGAATGAAAAATTATACCCTGCTTGCCATGGAAGACGTTAAAAATCCGAACTTGGTTTTGCAATTTTATGATACACAGAGCACTCCTTCCGGCGCACGTATTGCCGCCGAAAACGCCTTAAGCCAAAATGTTAAACTTATTTTGGGGCCGCTTATGAGCTCGGAAGTCAAAGCAATTTCGCCGGAAACAACTTATCGCGGCGTGCCGGTGATTGCCTTTTCAACCGATGAAAGCGTGTTGCAACCGGGCGTCTATACCTTGGGCTTGACCGTAAGCGAACAAGTTGACAGAATTATCTCTTATGCCGCGCTTAAGGGACGCAGCCGCTTTGCCTTGTTGTTGCCGGATAATGCCAATGGGATTGCCACCGCCAAGGCCGCTATTGCCTCTGCCGAAAAAAACGGCGCCGCCGTGGTCAGAATCGCTTTCTATGCCCCTAACACCACAGATTTTTCAAATATTTTGAAACAACTGACAGATTATGATGTGCGTAACGGGCGTTTGCTTAAGATTAAGAAAAATATGCAACGCCGTGCCGATAACGGTGATGCGGCTGCCGCAAAAGTTTTGAAGAAACTTGATACCATTGACACGCTCGGCGGTGTGGATTTTGATGCGGTGCTTATCCCCGAATCGGGTTCCAGACTGAAGTCTGCCATTGCAATGTTTGGCTATTATGACGTCTTTGCCCCGCAAGTGCGCTTTTTGGGAACATCTGTATGGGAAAACACCAACCTTTCAAACGAAACTACCGTTGCCGGAAGTTGGTATCCGGCATTGTCCCGCACTTATACGGCCTATTTTGCCAATAAATACAGCTCTTATTTTAATGAAAAACCCGCAAGTCTTTATTCTTTTGCCTATGACGGCGTCGCTTTGGCCGCCGCTTTGGCAAACCAACAAAATAATGACTTGACCTCGGCCATTACGGACACCGACGGATATTCCGGCATCAGCGGCGTGTTCCGCCTCTTTGCCAACGGGTATAATCAGCATAGTCTGGACATTATGCAGGTAACGGCTCAGGGAGATGTCGTGGCCGAAAGCGCCGCTAAGAAATTTAGCCCTTATTATCGCCCCTTGAACTCGGAAATAAACATTACTCCGACTTATAAGGCGCCGCTTATTTTCGGAAAAGATACGGCTTTGGCACAAAAGCAAATATTCGGCTTTGAGCTTGACCCGCAAAACCAGCCGATGACTTATCTTTCTCCGGAAGAAGATGCGCAAATTACGCGTGAAAGTCTTGCTAAACTTAGAATCGTGTTGCCTTAGTTTGTAATTTCTTGGCACAGATAAGAGATTTTACTTGAAAAAATCTCTGTTTTCGACAATAGTGTTGTTCGGAGAGCAATTGGGTCGAGGCAGCGCCAACCCGGTCAGGTCCGGAAGGAAGCAGCCGTAACGTTCGTACTCGGGGTCAATCTGTTCTCCACGAGTTTTTTCCTGGTGTTTGTTGCATTATGGCTGAAGAAGAAAATAAACAAGATCAATATGTGGTTTTAGCCCGTAAGTATCGCCCGCAAAATTTTGATGATTTGGTCGGGCAAGATGCTTTGGTGCAAACCTTAACCAACGCCATTAAAAACAACCGCTTGCACCATGCTTATATTTTGACCGGAATCCGCGGCGTGGGCAAAACCACCACCGCCCGTATTATTGCCAAAGCTCTTAATTGTACCGGGAAAGACGGTCGCGGCGGACCGACCGTGCATCCTTGCGGCTTTTGTGAAAATTGTCGCGCCATTACCGAAGGCCGCCATATTGACGTGATGGAGCTTGACGCCGCCTCTCGTACCGGCGTTGACGATATGCGTGAGATTCTCGACGGCGTGCGCTATAAGCCCACAAATGCACGCTATAAGATTTATATCATCGACGAAGTGCATATGCTCTCTAAAAGTGCTTTCAATGCCTTGTTAAAGACTTTGGAAGAGCCGCCTTCCCATGTGAAGTTTATTTTTGCCACAACCGAAATTCGTAAAGTGCCGGTAACAATTTTGTCACGTTGCCAAAGATTTGACTTACAACGAATCTCCATTGAAGATTTGGTTGGGCTGTTTCAGAAGATTTTGACCAATGAAAAAATTGAGGCCGAAGAAGAAGCTCTGCGCCTGATTGCCAAAGCCGCCGACGGCTCGGCTCGCGACGGAGAATCGCTTTTGGACCAAGCTATTTCTTTGGGCGGTGGTAAGGTTCAGACCGATGTCGTTAAAAATATGATTGGTCTGAGCGACAAAAACAGAACCTTTGAATTGTTTGAAAACCTGATTAAAGGTGATGTCGGCGAAGTTTTGAAAAACTTGGAGGATATGTATAAAAACGGCGCGAATCCTTTAACTCTGCTGCAAGATTTGATTAGTACCACCCATGGGATTGCCAAAGTTAAGTTGATTGCCGAGGCCATTAAAGATCCCGCCTTGTCTGAAAACGAACGCAGTTTTTATCAGAAATCCGCGCCGGAGATTTCTATTGCCGTGTTGTCACGCATGTGGCAGATGATGATTAAGGGGTTGAGCGAGCTTAATATTGCGCCGGTACAGATTGATGCCTTGGAGATGATCCTTATTCGCATTGCTTATTCTGCCAACCTGCCAACGCCGCAAGAACTTCTTGATGACGTAAAAAAAAACTCTAATTTAAGCCAAACCCGCCCTGAAAACAGCGGCAGAAATTTTGGCGCGTCTCCTGCTCTTGGTGAAAAAAAAACTTTTTCTGAGCAAAACATAAGCACCGAAAATAAGGCAAGCACCGCTATTTTGTCGGTCGATGATTTGATGCGCTATTTGGAAGAGCATCGGCAGCCTTTGTTGGAATATGCCTTAAAACATGATGTTGCTTTTGAGGCTTTTGCCGAAGGAAACGTAAAAATCAGCGTGGGCGAAAAAGTCGGCAATGATCTGGTTATGAGTTTGCACAAGGTTTTGACCGAGGCAACGGGCAAAAAATGGCAGATAGACATTGTGCGCGGCAAGCTCGGTGAAACCATCGCCGATAAGGAAAACGCCAAAGCCGAAGAAAACAAAAAAAATGTTATGGAATATCCTTTGGTGCGCGCCATTATGGAAGAATTTCGCGGGGCAAAAATCGAAACTTTAACACGCAAGGTTTCTCAAGAATCGACAGATGAAAACAGCCCTGAAGATAACAATGACCTAATTTTTGAATAAAGGATAAAAAATATGATGAATATTCAAGGAATTATGAAACAAGCACAAGCCATGCAGAAAAAAATGGAAGAAATGCAGGAGAAACTCTCTCAGGAAGAGGTTGAAGGCACTGCCGGCGGCGGTATGGTCAAAGTTATCTTGAACGGAAAGTTTGAAATGAAAAAGATTTCTTTGGACAAGTCTTTGATTGTGGCCGATGAAGTTGATATTCTTGAAGATTTGATTATGGCTGCTTTTAATGATGCCAAGGCTAAAGTTGATGCCAATATGGCCAAAGGTGTTAATGATGTGACCGGCGGGCTTAACCTCGGCGGCTTGAAATTGCCCTTTTAAGCGGAGTTAGAGCCTTGGTCGGCAATGAAATTGAAAAACTGATTAAACTTATTGCCAAGCTGCCTGCCTTGGGGACGCGTTCTTCTCGCAGGATTGTGTTGCAACTTTTGAAAAAGCGCGAAACTTTGTTTTTGCCCTTAATTCAGGCCATGAACGAAGTGGCTGAAAATGTTAAAACCTGCGAAATTTGCGGTAATTTTGATACGACATCTCCTTGCAGTATTTGCCGTTCGACAGTAAGAGAACCAAACTTGTTATGCGTGGTGCAAGACGTGGCAGACCTTTGGGCGATGGAGCGCGTGTCTTTCTTTAAGGGAAAATATCATATTTTGGGCGGCGTTTTGTCGGCTTTGGACGGGGTGGCGCCTGAAGATTTGAATATTGAGAGCTTGCTTAAACGTATTAAAGATGAAAATATTTCTGAAGTTATTTTGGCTTTGCCGGCAACGGTAGACGGCCAAATTACCGCTCATTATCTGTTAACCAGACTGAAAGAAAACGAAGTTAAGGTTTCTACTCTGGCACAAGGTATCCCCATGGGGGCCGAACTTGATTATATGGACGAGGGGACTTTACAGCTGGCACTTAACTCCAGAAAACAGCTTTAAGACCTTGAGATAAAATTAACTTTTATTAAATAAAATGCGTGTTATACTCCTTCTTAAGAAATATTTCGGCGGAAGGACTTCACATGCTTAGTCTTAAACATTTGCAAATTCATTCTTTTAATGAAAATATTGCCTTTTTGCACAAAGACTGCACCGCTTATCGGGTTGATGACATTAAAAGTTTGAGCAAAGTTGAAATTCATGGCGGCATTAAGCCGGTTTATGCTTTTTTGCAAATCGTTGATGATGAAAACCTCGTGCGCCCTAATGAATTGGCCTTAAACAGTGAGGCTTTTAAGCTGATTAATCTGCCCGAAGGCGCAAATGTTACCCTGACAATGTCTCCGCCGCCCCCAAGCCTGAACTCTATTAAACGCAAAATTGCCGGAAATATTTTAAGCGCCGGTGAATATAGCGCGATTGTTAATGATATTGCCTCAAAAAGATATACCAATATGGATATTGCCTCTTTCTTGGTTTCTGCCGGTTCTTTTATGACCGCGCCGGAGGTGTTGGCTTTTACCGAGGCTTTGGTCGGGGATAATATCATTCATTGGGATAATGAAAATATTGTGGTAGACCACCATTGTTTGGGCGGTATTCCCGGAAACAAAACCGATATTATCATTATGGCTATTGTCGCCGCTTATGGTCTGCCGATGCCCAAAACCGCCTCGCGCTCTTTGACATCTTGCGCCGGCGTTGCCGATACCATGAGTGTGTTGGCAAATGTGGACTTGGACGAAGCCAAGTTTCGTAAAGTGGTTGCCGAGTGCCGCGGCGCAATTGCCTGTTATAACGCCCTTTCCATTGCAGAGGCGAACAAAATTATTTCTGCCGTTGAAAGATATATCGGCATTACGCAACATCAATATATTGTTTCTTCCATCTTGGCGATTAAACTCGCTGCCGGTGTTACGCATTTGGTCATTGATATTCCGGTGGGGCCGAAGTCGCGTATTAAAACAACCAATGATGCCATGCGCCTGCGTAAGCTGATTGAATATGTCGGCGATATGCTCTCTATTGAAATTGACGCCGTGATTACCGACGGCAGCGAGCCTATCGGCAACGGGGTCGGCGCCGTGTTGGAAGCCCGCGATGTGATGAAAGTGTTGCGCAATAAGGAAGACGCGCCGCAAGATTTGCGCGAGAAATCTTTGTTTTTGGCCGGACGCGTGTTGGAGTTTGACCCCAAATTGCGCGGCGGACAAGGATATTATGTGGCAAAAGAGCTCTTGAACTCCGGACGCGCCCTTGAGGCCATGAACAAAATTATTCATGCTCAGGGCAAAGCGCCGCAACCTCAGCTCGGCCATTTAACCCGCGATGTGGTTGCTACATCTTCCGGCGTGGTGGAAAGTATTGATAACGAACGTATTAATAAAATCGGCGTCTTGGCCGGTGCGTCAAAATATCATGGCGCCGGCATAGATTTAATGAAAAAAGTCGGCGATAAGGTGGAACAAGGCGAAACCCTGTATCGGCTCCACTCGGTTAACTCTACCGATTTTGCTTTTGCCAACAGCGTGGTTGACGGCTATACGGGATATGAAATCTCCGGCCATAATCCTTATTAAAATATTTTTACAAAAATTTTAAAAAAAATTGCTCCAAGGCTTGCTTATAAGTTTGCGGCTTCCTATATAGTTTGTAGAAATACTGTTTTAGCTATATTTTTAACAAAGGACAAACAATTATGAGCAATAAAGTTTTAGGTATTGACCTTGGTACGACAAACTCTTGCTTCGCCGTTATGGAAGGCAAAGAAGCCAAGGTTTTGGAAAACTCCGAAGGCGCAAGAACAACCCCTTCAATGGTTGCTTTTACCGACACTGAAAGATTGGTCGGTTTTCCGGCTAAACGCCAAGCCGTTACAAACCCCGAAAACACCCTCTTTGCCATTAAACGTTTAATCGGCCGCAGATATAATTCTCCTGAAGTCGAAAAAGACAAGGCATTGGTTCCTTTCAAAATTATTGAAGGCGATAACGGTGATGCTTGGGTTGAAGTTAAGGGACAAAAATATGCTCCTTCGCAAATTTCGGCCATCGTTTTACAAAAAATTAAAGAATATGCCGAAAGCTATCTCGGCGAAAAAATTGAAAAAGCCGTTATTACCGTTCCGGCTTATTTTAACGACTCTCAACGTCAGGCAACAAAAGATGCCGGTAAAATTGCCGGTTTGGAAGTCTTGCGTATTATTAACGAACCGACAGCCGCTGCTTTGGCCTATGGTTTGGATAAAAATACGTCCGGTACCATTGCCGTTTATGACCTCGGCGGCGGTACCTTCGATATTTCTATTTTGGAAATCGGCGACGGCGTTTTTGAAGTTAAGTCTACTAACGGTGATACATTCCTCGGCGGTGAAGACTTTGACCAACGTATTGTTAACTATTTGGCCGAAGAATTTAAAAAAGAATCCGGCATTGATTTGAAAAATGACCGCTTGGCTTTGCAACGCTTGAAAGAAGCCGCAGAAAAAGCTAAAATCGAGTTGTCTTCAACCACGCAAACCGAGGTTAACCTGCCCTTTATTACGGCTGATGCCACAGGGCCGAAACACCTCAACATCAAACTTACTCGCGCTAAATTAGAGTCTTTGGTTGAGGATTTGATTGACCGCACGGTTGAACCTTGCAAAAAAGCCTTGGCCGATGCCGGCTTGAAAGCTAATGAAATCAGCGAGGTTATTTTGGTCGGCGGTATGACCCGTATGCCCAAAGTTCAGGAAAAAGTTAAGGAAATCTTCGGTAAAGAACCGCATAAAGGCGTTAACCCCGATGAGGTTGTTGCCGTCGGTGCCGCTATTCAGGGCGGTGTCTTGATGGGCGATGTTAAAGATGTGTTGCTCTTGGATGTTACCCCATTGTCTTTGGGTATTGAAACCTTGGGCGGCGTCTTTACACGTTTGATTGACCGCAACACTACCATTCCGACCAGAAAATCTCAGGTATTCTCTACCGCCGAAGATGGTCAGACCGCGGTTACAATTCGCGTCTTCCAAGGTGAGCGTGAAATGGCCGCCGATAACAAACTGCTCGGCCAGTTTGATTTGGTCGGTATTCCGCCTGCACCGCGCGGTATGCCCCAGATTGAGGTAACTTTTGATATCGATGCCAACGGTATTGTTAATGTTTCGGCCAAAGATAAGGCTACAAACAAAGAACAAGCCATTCGTATTCAGGCCAGCGGCGGCTTGTCTGATGCCGATATCGAAAAAATGGTTAAAGACGCTGAAGCCAATGCCGAAGCCGATAAAAAGAAAAAAGAACTGGTTGAAGCCAAAAATCAGGGCGAAAGTTTGGTTCATTCTACCGAAAAAACGCTCAAAGAACATGGCGATAAACTGAGCCCGGCCGAAAAGAGCCAGATTGAAGAAGCCGTTAAGTCTTTGAAATCTGCCCTTGAAGCTGATGACTTAGATGCCATTAAACAACGCAGCGAGGCTTTGATGCAGGCTTCTTTGAAACTCGGCGAAGCTATGTATAAACAAGCCGAAGCTTCAAATGCCGCCGGACAACAAGCCGGTCCGGAAGCTCCGCAAGGAAATGCTCAAAACGGTGACGAAAAAGTTGTCGATGCCGATTTTGAAGAAGTTAAATAAAACCAGATTAACTTCAAAAGAAAACCACCGCAAAAGCGGTGGTTTTTTTGTTGAAAAAAACTTTGCGCCAAATGACTCAAGAGTGCGTTGTTTTAAATTTTATGACCTGTTTGTCATTGGCAAAGAAAAAACCTCTGTATGCGGCTTAAAACGCGTTTTTGCTATTCAACGTTTTCTATCAGCCGGTCAAGGTTGTTGCGCTCGCTTTGATTGTAGCCTTTAACCTCTTCTTTAATTTCGGCTTTGGCTTTTTTCTTGGCTTTTTCTATTTGCGGACGCGCCAGTTTTTCAAAAAGTGCATCGGTTTCGCTTTTTTCATCCGGAGATTCAATAACGGCAACCGGCTCTTCTTCATCTTCGGCGGTTTCTCCGTCAAGAGCTTTGGTCTTGTTGCGGATTGCCTCTAACGTGTCTTCAGGTATCAGATTTTCTATCGGCTTGGCAAAATCGCCGGCGATGTTGAAATATTTTGATTCCTTAAACGTATCCGACCATTTGTCTTTGGGTTGAATCCAGCTGACCATGATATAAACCAAAATAACCAACAGAAATGCACGCAAAATGCCAAAAAACAGCCCTAAAAGGCGGTCGATGTTGCCAAGTTTGCTGTTGCGCACTTTGCCGACCAAATTGCCGGTCATGAGAATCCAACAAATCAGGAAGACGATTAAAATAAACAATGAGGTGACAATGCCGGCCATGGTCGGACTTTTGATGTAAACCAAGGCTATCGGTGTTAAAACCGGCAAAAAGTAAATAACGGCGGCACAGCCCAAAACCCAGCCCACAATTGATAAAACTTCTTTTATCAGGCCGCGGCTCAGAGCAATTAAACCTGAAATACCGACAACAATTAATATAATAACATCAAGATTATTTAATTCTGACATTTTTACTTCCTAATTAAACCAATTAATTAATCTTTGGACATTGCCGATTTCATAAACGGTCATGTCATAGTGTTTTTTCTCTTTGCTCGGATTTTGCGGGGCTATGGCACTATGAAACCCTAATTTGTGTGCCTCTTTTAACCTTAAGCCCGGTTGTGAAACCGCTCGTATCTCACCGGAAAGCCCGATTTCACCGAAAATGACCATGTCTGCGGGCAAAGGCTTGTTGGTTAAAGACGAAATTATGGCCATGGCAACCGCCAAGTCTGCCGCCGGCTCAGAAATGCGCAAACCGCCGGCTATGTTTAAATAAACATCTTGCGAGCTTAAGTTCATACCGCAGCGCGCTTCCAAAACCGCCAAAACCATCGCCAAACGGTTGGAATCCCAGCCGACAACGGCACGCTTCGGACTGGAGTAGCCGGTCGGACTGACAAGGGCTTGAATCTCTACCAAAACAGGCCTTGATCCTTCAATGCCGGCAAAAACACAAGAACCTGAAATGTTGCCTTGTCTTTCGGCCAAAAACAGCGCCGAAGGATTTTCAACCTCAACCAAACCTTGGTCCTGCATTTCAAAAACACCGATTTCATCCGTGGCACCATAGCGGTTTTTTACCGCACGCAAAATGCGGAAGTGATGCCCGCGCTCTCCCTCAAAATAAAGCACCGTATCAACCATGTGCTCTAAAACGCGCGGACCGGCTATGGCCCCTTGTTTGGTGACATGACCAACCAAAAACAGCGTAAAACCCTTTTTCTTGGCCAGCTTTATCAGCTCATAGGCACAGGCACGCACTTGGGCAACCGAACCGGGGGTTGATTCAACTTCTTCCAAATACATGGTTTGGATTGAGTCTATAATCACAACCGCCGCCGAAGACTTCTCTAAAGTTGCGATAATGTCTTTAACCTCCGTGGCAGAGGCTAATTTTACCGGCGCTTGCTCTAATTTCAGACGGCGGGCGCGAATCCTGACCTGATCTATGGCCTCTTCTCCGGAAATGTAATAACATTCCGGTTGGCTCGGAAGCTCTGATACCTTGGCGCAAACTTGCAATAATAAGGTGGATTTGCCGATGCCGGGGTCGCCGCCGACTAAAATAACCGAACCGCCAACCAAGCCGCCGCCGCAAACCCTGTCTAACTCGTTTATGCCCGTGCTTAGGCGTTCTAACTTTTGTTGGGCGCCGCTTAGGGGAACAAAGTCTATCTCCCTGCCCTTCTTTTTGGGGGCGATGTTGGAAAAGCCTTCGCCGCCTACCCTCTCTTCAACAATTGTGTTCCATTCATTGCAGGCATCACATTTGCCCTGCCATTTGGGATAAACCGCTCCGCAGTTTTCACAAACAAATTCGACGCCTTTTTTAGACATGGCTATACCTCAACTTTTATCGGGCCTTGCGAACTGCCGTTGATAAATTGTTTGACATATTCGTTGTTGGTTTTATCCAGCTCTTTGACCGTGCCGTACCAAACAATTTTGCCTTTGTATAACATGGCGATTTTGTCGGCGATTTTGCGTGCCGAGGCCATGTCATGGGTGATGGTTAAAGCCGTGGCACCCAAGCCTTTTACGGATTCTATAATCAGCTCGTTAATAACGTCTGACATAATCGGGTCAAGACCGGTGGTCGGCTCATCAAAGAAAATTATCTCCGGTCGGGTGGCAATGGCGCGCGCCAAGCCTACACGTTTTTGCATACCGCCCGAAAGCTCTGAGGGGGATAAATCCGCAACATCGGGAGCTAAGCCAACCTGACGCAAGACCCTTATGGCCTCTACTTTGGCTTGCTTTTTGTTCATGTGTTGGTTTTCAATTAAACCAAAGGCAACATTTTCCCAAACACTTAAGCTGTCAAACAATGCGCCGCCTTGAAACAACATGCCCATTTTGGCGTGCAGGGCATCTTGCTCGCTGCGCTCAGCTCCGACAACCTCGCGGTCATCTACCAAAATGGAACCGGAATCGGGCGTCAACAGCCCCTGAATGCACTTGATTAAAACGGATTTTCCGGTGCCGGAGCCACCGATAACAACCAAAGATTCTCCTTTTTTGATTTCTAAATCAACCCCGTTTAAGACGACCTTTTTGCCAAAGGCTTTGTGAAGGTTGCTGACTTTTATTTTGGTTTCAGTCATAAAATTTGTCCTTATTTAGAAAAGAAAAGTTCGGTAATGATGTAGTTAAAGATTAAAATCAGAATCGAGGCCGAAACAACCGCGTTGGTCGTGGCTTCACCAACACCTTGCGCGCCGCCCTTGGATTTGTAGCCGTTGTAGCAGCCCATTATCGCAATAATAAACCCAAAAACCGCCGCTTTGACCACGCCGGTAACAATGTCTAAGCTCTCTAAGCCGTTGATGGTGGCATTAATGTAGTTGGCAGCATTAAAATCTAACTTATAAACCGCAATGACAAAACCACCGAAAATGCCGATAACGTCTCCGATTAAAACTAACAAAGGCAATACCAAAATCGCGGCTAAGACACGCGGCGTAACCAAATATTTGAACGGGTTGGTCGATAAGGTAACCAAAGCATCTATCTGTTCGGTAACGCGCATGGTTCCGATTTCTGCCGCCATGGCCGCACCGATACGACCGGCAACCATCAAGCCGCAAAATACCGGCGCCAACTCACGGGTAACCGAAATTAAGACCACAGATGCAACCGCGCTCTCTGCCCCATAGCTTGAAAAACCGGAATAAGTTTGCAAAGCAATAACCATACCGGCAAAAATCGTCGTCAAAGCAACTACCGGCAAAGAATAAAAGCCGATATCTATCATCTGACGCCCAAGCAGACGCGGATAAAACGGCGGGACAATGCAGTTATAGATGGCTTGAGCAATAAATGAGGTTAAAACCCCAAGTCTTGATATAAACTTAACCAAAGGTTTGCCCAAGGCTCTGAAAAAATTTTCAACGCGTTTTACAAGCATGATGTTCTCTCTTAAAAAATTAAAAAATTTGCGTTATTTTAACGCCCTACCCCCAATAAATCAACAAGCAACTTCTTTTTCATCACAGCCTGTGTTGATTTTTAATGCCATCAGAATTTTGGCCGGCGCCGAGGCCTCAAAAGCATGAATTTTAATCAAAGGCAAAGATTTGCCTAAAATTTGATAGCTTTGCCCTAAGGGAAGACGCTCTATTTCTTCTTGAGGGGGAACAATTTGTACCGCCAAACACAAAGGCGCAGAATCTGCCGAAGAGATAGTGGCTATCCCTACCCCGCGAATCTCTAATTTGCCTTTAATGTTTTGCGGCGCAAATACTGTCGGACGGTCGGCCTTAAGCTCTATTTCACATCGGTCATCCGAAACTAACCGTGCCCCATGCTCCACTATCAGACGCAGACATAAATCCGACTTGCCGCTGCCAGAAGGACCAAAAATGATAATTCCCTGATTTTGCCATGAAACGGCCGATGCGTGTATGTTAAGCAAGCGGTTTTAACTCCTTTAAGCGCGCGCGCTTGGCCTCTGAGCCGGCAAAGATTTTAACAAGACGACCGTCTCCTGTCGGCTCTATCTCTATGCGAAAAATGTCGCGCGGTAAATATCCCCCCATTTTTTGCGGCCATTCTATCAGACAAACACCGCCGTATAATGCCTCTTCCAAGCCAATCTCAAAGATTTCTTCCGGCGATTGCAGGCGGTATAAGTCAAAATGATATATTTCAAACGCCGGCGCCTCATAGGTTTGGACCAGCGTAAATGTCGGCGACGGAACCTCCCCTGCTCCGCATAGCGCTTGTATGAAAGCACGCGCCAAAACGCTTTTGCCTGCGCCTAAGGTGCCCTCAAGCGCAAAAACATCTCCTCGCTGCGCCCACAAAGCCAAAGCCGAACCTAAGGCTTTGGTGTCGGCTTCGGAAAAGGCCTGAAAAATATAGTCCGGCTCTGCCATTGTTTCCTCTTATTCAAGTAACATTTTTTTGGTTTTTTTGGGCCGCGTGATTTTGATTTTGGGTTTTTTGGTTTGCATTAACCGCCAATCCCAAGGTTTATAAAACTGCCCCTCCCACAGACCACGGGCATTTTGACGCGCCTGCTGCTCATAGGGAACGTATATCGGAGATTGTTTTGTATAAGCAACCGCCCAACCGGCATTAACCAAAGCCGCTCCAAGGTCATATTCTCCAAGTTTGCAGGTACCTACCATGTTGCCGCGGGAATCTTGCTGCATGATATGACAAGTTAAGGGATAGTCTTGTATCCAATCACGCAACCAAGTGGCCGCCTTGCGCCCGCAATGATAGGCTCTGCCGTTGCGGTCAGCACAGGTTTGGTTGGATTCCGGCGCATCTATGCCAAAAAGGCGGAAATAACGGCCAGATATCTTTAAGGTGTCCCCATTGATAACCCGCGCCGGCTCAATTATCATCGGATAATCTTCCGGATTGGGTGCAGCTTGCGGCTCGCTGTTGCCGGTAAAAGAATCTATTAACTGACCAAAAGTTTTTTCTTGGGCTTTGGCTTTCGGGCCTTGTACGGGTTTTGGCGTGTAATCTTCTTCAACATATTCTTCTTCAACCAAAAACTCATCTTCAGCGGCGGCCGCGGCGAATTCTTCCTCATCTATCAGCTGTAAAGCACCGCTTGAAACCTTTTGCCGCTGGGTTTGCGTTTCGGCTTTTTGGCCAAGAAAGGTCTTTAACATATTTCCGGTGCCGCCAAGCCCCTGATTAAACGCCCCAATGGCATATAAAATAAACAAAATGATGCCGCTTATGATTAAAAATGACGGCAAACACCCCATGGCGCGCCATGCCATTTTGGCAAAAATGTATAAGACGACCAAACCGATTATCAGACCGATAAAACCGCCGCCTTGTAACAACATATTATTGCTCTGCGTTCCGGCACCGCCCCATAAAATGAGAAAAAAAGCCGCCAGTCCCCAAAGAACTTTCTTTACAAACATCATGGTTATTTTTTCCTTTATCTTTGTCTGAATAAGCCTTGATTTTGTGTCAGCATATTTCCTTTTGGTAAATATATAGTTACGAAATGGAAAATTTCTTGATAAAAAAAACACCCCCGAAGGAGTGTTTTTGTTTTTATTTATTTGCCTTTATTTGCTTTCTTCTATCTGCATGGTGGCGCGAATTGTCGGATTGCTCGGCATTTTGAACTCTATAAAGCCGGCAAGTTTTAACAAATATACCCCAATACCGATTACCAAAAGCAAAATTATGACTTTCCAGGCTATGCGAGCCAAAAGATTAACTACCAACAAACCGACAATAAATGCCAAAATCGTGGCACCCTTAATGGTCATATTGCTGCTGTCTGCCCCAAATAAGCTGAAAATAAACAGCCCGACACCAATGATAAATGTTAAAACGTATTTAATAAAAACCATGTCTTTTTCCTTTTTTCTTTAGTCTATCATTTTTATGGTAAATTTTTCTGCGCTTGCCGCAGGAGCTGTCGGAGTTGCCGGTATCGGCGCGGCCTGAGGCTTGCGGTTTTGCTCCAAAATATCTAAAATCATGTCAAGCTCGGCAACCGAACCATAAGCCAAAACAACTTTGCCGCCGCCGTTTTTGCTCGGCGTAATTTTGATGCGAAGGCCAAGTTTTTTGACCAAGTCATGCTCTATTTGGGTTAAGTCTTCATCGCGGGCGGCTTTGGCGGGTTTGTCTTTGGCGGGTTGCTTTTGGCGGTTTACCAATTCTTCAACTTGTCTGACGTTTAAGTCTTTGGCAATGATGGTTTGCGCCAGTTTTTCGGCATTATCCAAGCCAACCAAACAACGCGCATGGCCGGCTGAAAGTTTGCCGTTTTTTACAAGCTCTTGAACCGAGGCCGGCAAAGTCAACAAACGCAAAGTATTGGCTATGTGACTGCGCGATTTGCCGACAATTTGCGCCAAAGCCTCTTGGGTGTGCGAAAACTCATCTATCAAACGCTGAAAACCTTCGGCTTCTTCAATGGCTGACAAATTCTCACGCAAGAGGTTTTCTACCAAAGCAACCTCTAATACCTCTTTGTCGGTTAGGTCTTTTTCAATAATCGGAAGCTCCGTCAAGCCTGCCATTTTGGCTGCACGCCAACGACGCTCTCCGGCGATTATCTCATATTTGTCATTTTGCTTGCGCACCAACAGCGGCTGCAAAACACCCTTCTCTTTTATAGAATCTGCCAAAGCGCGTAAGGCTTCATCATCAAACTCTGTACGCGGCTGATAACGCCCGGGGACAAGAGAATCTATCGGTGCTTTGTCGGCCTGAGCAGTTGCTGACGCGGGAGATACATGTGACAGCTCTTCATCTAAGTCAAAACCATCTCCCCCAAGCAAGGCACCAAGGCCGCGCCCCAAACTCTTGCGTTTGCCATGGGCGCCATTGTGCGCAGACGGGGTTTGTGAATCAGTGTTCAGCAGGCTGTCTACATCGGGTGTGGCCATTTCTTTAATGTCTTCCAACTCATCTAACATGCCAATAATTCCTTCTCTCTTTTCAAGACTTCACCGGTGAGGCTGATATAGGCCTGAGAGCCCGGGCATTTGAAGTCATATAACAAAACAGGTTTGCCGTGTGAGGGTGCCTCTGAAATGCGAACGTTTCTCGGAATGACGGTCTGATATACCTTTTTGCCGAAAAAGCTGCGCACGTCGTCCTCAACCATTTGGCTTAAGTTGTTGCGCTTGTCATACATGGTTAATACCACGCCTTGAAGCTCTAATTTGGGATTAAAGGCTTTTTTGATTTGATTAATGTTGCGAATCAAATCGGTTATACCTTCCAGAGCCAAAAACTCACATTGCAGCGGAACAATAACGGCGTCTGCGGCCACCAAGGCATTGATGGTGACCAAACTTAATGACGGCGGACAATCAATTAAAATATAATCATAATTCAAGGCATCTTTCTCTATGGCTTTTTTCAAAGCAAATTCACGATGCGCAACATCTACCAACTCAACTTCGGCGCCGGCCAAGTCTGGCGAAGAAGGAACTAAAGAAAAATTGGGAATTTCAGTCCAGACAACGGCACGGCTGAGCGGCACGGCTCCCAACAAAACTTCATAAGTTGAGTTCATGCTGCCGCGCTTGTCAATGCCCATTGAGGTTGAGGCATTGCCTTGCGGATCCAAATCTATAACCAAAACTTTTTTGCCGGCAGCGGCCATGGCCGTGGCTACGTTGACCGTGGTCGTCGTTTTGCCGACGCCGCCCTTGCGGTTGGCGATTGCAATAATTCTTGGCATTTATTTTACTCCCTTTCTTGAAATGTCGGTGATGATTAAGATTTTTCCTTCGTCGCTTTCCCGATTCGGCTCAATTTGACAGGTAAAGCGCCATTTTTTGTGTGCTTGCGCCAATTCTTCTTTATAACTGCGCCCCTTGGGGAAAATACATAGCGTTTCTTTTTTGCAAAACGGGTAGGTATATTCTAACAGTTTTTCTAATGAAGCCATGGCACGAGATGTGATGACATCAGCTTTTTGCGGTTCTAAATTTTCGATTCTGTCATGCAAGATTTCGACGTCTAAACCGCAGATTTCCGCCACATGTTTTAAATACAGTGTTTTCTTGGCAATACTTTCAACCAGCTTTACTTTTAAATACGGTGTTTTTTCTTTAGCCATTATAGCCAGCACCATACCAGGAAAGCCAGCACCAGAGCCAAAGTCAAGCAAAACACGGGCTTGGCTCGGAATATAAGAAAACAGTTGTGCAGAGTCGGCAAAGTGGCGATTCCATGCCTCTGCCAAAGACGAATTGCTGACCAAATTAAACTTTTGTTGCCACTCTTGCAGAGAAGCCTCATAAGTTTTTAAGAGGTCGAATGTTTCACGTGAAACATTATATTTTTCCATAAAATTTTTCATAAATATTTTATAGATTTTTTTTGCGACTTTTAAAACCACATTTATAGAGTTATAAACACAATTTTAAAAAGAATCTTATTTCAAAGACTTAGACAGCGTTCTTTGAATCTAAATTTGAATATTTTATGCAAAGAAAATATTAATCGAGCCCGATAATGCGATAAATGTTGCAATTACACCGCTTGTCAAAATATTCTTTAAGCTCTTGCAGCTCTGCACGAAGACGCTCCAGCGATTCTACCGGCATGGCGCGCGCCGCCGCCAAAGCATTCATTCTGGCTAAAACCGTGCAATTGCGGCCTTTGTCGTTCAGGCAATTGCTTAGCTGAATGAGGCGGTCGTAGTCATCATATTTCCAAGCTTTAACAATAGAAAGTGTGTTTTTTACGGCCTCTTGGTCCGGACAATCATGCAGATGACCGTCATCTTTGATAACAAAAGCGTGGGTCAGCGCGATTCGGGCGGCATCATCATAGCCAAGGCTTTTCAGATATTGATACCCGTTCAGGGCGCGGAAAGATTTGCCGTCTTTGTCATCTTTAATGCCGATATCATGAAGCAGACCTAAAATATAGGCGGTTTCAGGATTCAGGCCGGAGCAAAATGTGGCTATAACTTTGGCATTTTGTGCAACAAACTCAACATGCTCAAGCCAAGAGTGGGGATTAAAGTTTTTTGATTCGGCAGCCCGACTAAAAGCTGCTTCTCTAACTAATTGTTTGGCTTCTTCCAACGAGGGTATCTTCATCTTTTATTCCCAAAAAATCATATATATCTTTTCCGAGTTTGGCGTCAAAATATTGCTTGAGAGCCGTGCCGTTTTTGTAAAGAGTTTGAACTTTTTCAAAAGGCAGGTTATAGCGCCGCATTATACCGGCGACGCGGGCGTTGATTCCCACCATGTTCAGCCCCTCAAACAAAAGGTCGCAAAACTGGATTAAATAATCGTATTCGTCATAAACCATATTGTTTAAAATTTCCTTAGCAACGAGCATATCTGCTTCAGGAAAACGATAATTTTTAATGTCAAAATCTTGTTTTGGAAAACTATGCGTCAGGCAAGTCTTGGCAACCTCATCAAAGCCCAAATGCTTCATGGCCTCATAGCCGACCAAACCGTGAAAACGGCCGCCGCGGAATTCATCTTGATATTTGCCAAAATCATGAAGCAGCCCCATAACCTGAGCTTTTTCAGAATTTAGACCGATTTGTGCGGCAATTTTGGCGGCCGTTTTGCCAATGCCGGTGGTGTGAAAAATATATTCATCTTTTATATCTACACCCCGATTATCCAAAAAGCCAAAATGCTGTTGTCGATAAGCTATTCCGGCTTGCCAAAGCTGCTCTGCTTCAGGCAAAGACGGGCAGGGGGCCGCATTGTTTTTTTTGAAGGCAAAAATAAAATCCGGAAGGGTGCTCATGTTACCTCTTTACATAGCCTAAAATGGCCGTTATTGCCGCCGGTGTTACTCCTGGGATTCTGGAAGCCTCGCCAATGGTTGCCGGACGCACTTTTGAAAGTTTGGCCACCATTTCATTGGAAAGACCGCCGATTTTGGCATAGTCAATATCTGTTCTCAGTTTTAGATTTTCATCTTTTTTGAAAACTTCAATATCTGCCTCCTGACGGCGTAAGTAGCCGGCATATTTGGATTCCGTTTCAAGCTCGGTATAAACATCTGAAGGAACTTCTGCCAGATTTGGCCAAATTTGAATCAGTGTTTCACGTGAAACATCGGGATAAGACATTACATTAAAAGCCGACCTTTTTATGCCGTCTTTTTTGGTCTTTATTCCATAACTGTCATTGAGCTCGTTGGGGGTAATAAACAGCTGTTGCATTTGTTGACGATACTTGTCTATCTTGGCGGTTTTTGCTTTAAATACACTGTATCTTTCTTCAGAAACACAGCCGATTTGATAACCTTTTGCCGTGAGGCGGGCATCTGCATTGTCTGAGCGCAAATGCAGACGATATTCTGAGCGGGAGGTAAACATTCGATAGGGCTCATCAACGCCCTTGGTTATTAAATCATCTACCATAACGCCTAAATATCCCTCTGAGCGGTCAACCACAAAAGAACGCGCATCTCCCAAAGCCAAAAGTGCCGCATTTACTCCGGCCAAAAGCCCTTGGGCGGCCGCTTCTTCATAGCCGGTGGTGCCGTTGATTTGACCTGCCAAAAACAAGCCCGGAACTTTTTTAACCGCCAGACGATTGTCAAGCTCTTGCGGGTCTACATAGTCATATTCTATGGCATAGGCCGGACGCAGAATTTTGACATTTTCAAGCCCTTTAATGGTGTGAATAAACGCATCTTGAACATCTGCCGGCAGGGAAGTTGATATGCCGTTGGGATAAACGACATCCGTATTTAAGCCCTCAGGCTCTAAAAATATTTGATGACTCTCACGGTCGGCAAATTTGACCAGTTTGTCTTCAATACTGGGGCAATATCTGGGACCCACACCGGTTATTAAGCCCGAAAACAAAGCGCATTTATCAAAGTTTTCGCGAATGATGCGATGCGTTTCAAGATTGGTGTGCGTGATGTAGCATTTGATTTGCGGGTTGGACAAGTCTTGCGTTAAGTATGAAAAAGGTTCGGGATTTTCATCTCCTTCTTGGGCTTCTAAAATATCCCAGTTAATGGTTTTGCCGTCTAAACGGGCAGGGGTGCCGGTTTTTAAGCGCCCGACCGTCAACCCTTTGGACTTTAAATACGGTGTTATACCGGCGCAACTGACATCTCCGACACGGCCGCCGATTGAGGTTTCATGACCAATAAACATGACGCCGTTCAAAAAAGTGCCAGAAGTTAGGATAACAGCTTTAGCCGTTATCTCCGTGCCGTCGGCAAGTTTGACACCGCTTATGGCCTCTTTGTTAAAAAGCAAGCCTTCTACCGCGGCCTCAATTAAGGTTAAATTCTTTTGGGCTTTTAGGGCTTCTAACATATATTTTTTATATAATTCCCTATCTGCTTGCGCCCGCGGCCCTCTGACCGCCGGCCCCTTAGAGGCGTTTAACATACGAAACTGTATGCCGGCTTTGTCAATAACCCTTGCCATTAAGCCGTCAAGCGCGTCTATCTCACGCACAAGATGCCCCTTGCCAAGCCCGCCAATGGCCGGATTGCAAGACATCTCACCAATGGTGGAAATTTTGTGGGTGATAAGCGCCGTCTTTGCCCCCATGCGCGCCGCAGCCGCACAGGCTTCACATCCGGCATGACCGCCGCCAACCACAATAACGTCAAATTCTTGCTGCATGATTCCCTCTTTTAGGCCGACTTTTTTACACAGACATCCGGCGCTCTTAAATATAGGGGTTTGGGATAGTCCATCCTCTTGTCGGCATAAGCCTCCAAACCGCACAGCGCCAAATCAACAATATCAACACCTGATAAGCACTTAATGGCGTGCAGGCTCAAATTATGCGGACGACTTAAAAACCTTTCAACACCGTCACCGATTAAACTTACTTTTTTGCCACGCAGAAGCGGAATAATATCTTCATAAGCGGCAGCCGCAGGCTCGGTTAATTTGTGCAGTTTTTTATCAAAAAGCTGAAAATAAAAGTCTTCTCTTTTGGTTTCTATTATGACCAAATTCAGCGTCGCAATCTCTTCCGGACACCATGAAAGGCTGCGGATATAGGCATCAAAAGCGGTTATTCCGGCCAAATTAAGATTTGGCGCCGCAACCCCAAATGCCCGAGCCGCCGCGATTGAGGCTCGAACCCCCGTAAAAGAACCGGGGCCGACACAAACCGTGAGCAACCCGATGTCTGCAAAAGTTATGCCGTTTTGTTGTAATAAGTTTTGTATCTCTGGCAATAAAACTTCTGCTTGGCCAAAGTCCATGTTTTGATGAAAAACCGCTAACTTGGTCTTGTCTTTCATTAAAACAACAGAACAGCCGGAAGATGTTGTATCAAAGGCTAAATTATACATTTTTTCCACTTGTTTAAAATTTAAGTTTCCGATTAAGGATTTATAATATAAAATCTCTAAAGAAACAATAAAAACCTTATGTTCGAAGAAAAATTATGACTGCTGAGCTCCTCGTTGATATGTTTTATGCCGCACCCGAGCTGTGGTATGGCATCGGTTTGGCTTTTTTGGCTCTTTTTTGCGCTTGGTTTTGGACTTTGATAAAACTTTTGAAAGCACGGCAAAAAAACTATTTTCTTAATCGGGATCGAGAAAGATATGCCGAAACACTTTATGCCTCTAAGGACGGCTATTTTGCTTTTGTTTATCCGGACCAAAAAATAAACGACCCCAGAAAAACCATTAAAGAACGCTGCTCCAGACGTTTGGCCGTGATTATGAACCTGCCAAACGGCACACAGTCCAGTTTTGAAGATATTTTGAAAGCCTTTTATCGCGACGATGCCAAGAAAATATTAAAATATTTAGATCTGCTCTTTGATGACGGCGTGTCCTTTGAAGATACTTTTACGGTTAAAAACAATAATAAACGTCTGCGTCTCTCCGGCTCAAGAATCAACGGTATTGACGGCAATATCTATTGCGACATGATTTGGTTTCGTGATGTGAGCTTTGAAGATAATCGGATTGATAATTTGGAATCGGAAAAAAATGAGGCTTTTCACAAAATCAGCCTCTATGAGGACCTGATTAATAATATTCCTTATCCGATTTGGCTCAGAGATGAAAACCTTAACCTTGCCATTGTTAACCGCAAATATAACGATTTGCTTGATAAAAACAGCCAAGACCGCGAGTTTGTTAATGCCGCGGGCGAGCCGGTGTCTAAAAATTTGGCTTTTTTGGCTCATGCAACAAATAAGGTGAAAAAACAATCTGTCGTTTTGGTTCGCAACGGTGAAAGAAGAAGCATGGAAGTGGTGGAAACACCGTTTCACTTTGACCAAAGTCTGGATAAAATTTGTACGGCCGGCGCAATGTTTGATGTGACCGAGCTTGATGAAATGAAAAGAAACCTCAAACTTAACCAAAATGCGCATTTGGAAATTCTCGGAACTTTGGCCGGAACGGCTTTTGCCGTTTTTAACTCCTCGCTTAAGCTCTCTTTCTATAATAAATCTTTCGCCGATATGTGGCAGTTAGATGAAAGTTGGCTTGACCAACAGCCCGCTTACAGTGCATTCTTGGATATGCTCCGCGATAATCGTTTGCTCCCGGAAGTGCCGGATTTTGTCTTGTTTAAAAATGAAGAGCAAAAAGAATTTTCTAACTTGATTGAGGCCAAAGAAGATATGATTTATCGCCCTGACGGGAGAACCATTCGTCGTATTCGCGCGGCTTATCCGACCGGCGGCGTGGTCTTTGCTTATGAGGACGTGTCTGATAATTTGGCGACAAGACGCGCTTATCAGGCCTTGCTCGACGTGCAGAAAGAAACTATTGATAATTTGTTTGATGCCGTGCTTATCTTTGCCGACAGCGGAAAACTTAAGTTTTATAATCAGGCTTATGTGGAGCTGTGGAACAGCGATGAAACCTTTTTGAAAAGCGAGCCTAATATCGCCGAAGTTATTGAATCTCAGCGCCCTTATTTTGAAAAAGTTGAAGATTGGAACAGCTTGAAAAAATATATCCTTAACCATATTGTCAGCTTTACTACCAAAATATTTGAACTCAAACGCGATGATATTGATAAGGTTGAGGTTATGAGCGGAAAACTCTCTGACGGCTCTATTATGATTACTTATAAAAATTGTCGCTGATAAATATATATATTGATATGTATTTGACAAAAAACTTTTTTTGTGCAATTCTTAAATTTGTTGATGCATCGTCACAAATTCGGAGACAAAAATGGATAAGCAATCTTCTGACCCGAATATGGAATGGAAGAAAAGCGGCTTTGATAAGAACGAAAAAGTTACGCTTAAGATTAATATTAAAGAAGCTAATCTTTATGAGGCAAAAAGCAAAAGAAACGTGCAAACCTCATATTCTCCGCGCCCGACCGATTTGCCAAAGGGTTTGAAAAAAATCAGAAATAAAATTCGCGATGTCTATGATGAAGACGAAGATGAGGAAGAGTACATTACCGCACCTCTTAACAATAATTTTGTTGAGGAAAATAACTCTTTGCTTGGCGCCCTGCGTGATGATGAAAAAAAATTTTTGAAACAACAACAAGATTTAGAAACCATTAAAAGCCAGCAGATGGTTGAAAAAACCGCCGCACTTGTCGTTGCCGACCGCGCAGCCAAAGAAGTCGGTTTGAAAGGTTTGAAAAAAGAAACCGTTGCTCAAAGTGAGCTTAGTGTGGAAATCGGCCAGGATACCCTTAATAATGCGCTTAAGGAAGACCTCGGAAAACAAATGAAAGTAAGCTGGAAACACCTCTCTGAAAAAGAAATGATTCAGTTTTTACGCGGAATTAAACGTATTAAAGAAATCGGCGGTGATGACGCGGTTGTCGGTATGAAAATTGATGAGGTTGTTCGTGCCGGTGAAAATAAAACCGAAGATGAAAAAATTGCACAGATGATTTTGGAAAAATCCGGCAGAAAAGAAAAACAAGACCAAGATTTCAAAAAAAGCAAAAATAAGCAAAATAGCAAAGAAATTAAAAATAATGTTTTCGGAAAAGGTAATAGCCGTTCTGCCTAGAAATGAAAAAGCCCTTCAAATTAAATTGAAGGGCTTTGGTTTATTTTAACGGATAAGCGTTTTTGCAACATAGGTGTAAAAATGCTTCCATTCTTTCGGCTGATATGATTTTTTCCTGCAAAACAAAAATCTCTAACAGCAGTCGCACAAAAATTTTTTCTTCATGCATGACTTCTGCCGAGGGAAAAAAGTTTTCAACCCTGACTTCAGCTTGCGCAAAAGCACTTTTATAAGCGCTTTGGGCATTGTGTTTTTGACGCTCTTGCTCTTGGTTTGGTTCTTTGATATCAAACAAACTCAGATTGCGCAAAACCATGGGAAGAGAGCTGATATAGGATATTCCGCAAGTATCAGAAATGCTCTCTGCCGTGCGGGACAGTTCTTCTTTAGAAGAAGGTTGCCCAATTAAATCAATAATAAATTTTTGCAAATGTTCCATAGTGTTAATATTAATAATTATTTTTATGGCGGTTATTAAAGCAAATATTGACGTTTTGTCAAGAGAACAAGCTAAACGAAAATTCTTAAAACTAAGAAATTTTTAATCTTTTTTACTTATATTGGTTGCGTATGATATCATAAATCTGTGGTAAGAAATTAGGAGCTTTGAGGTTGTATCCTTTGTCTTGTCACCCTGAACTCGTTTCAGGGTCTCATTGCAGAGATGTTGGAGTCGATAGTTGCCAAGCGCAAGTGCAATGCCGCGCGAGGCTTACGGG
>CALXWF010000031.1 GCA_944392285.1 uncultured Alphaproteobacteria bacterium
AAGCATTTATCTCCGTTCTTGATTTCTCAAATCTTTCTCCTTATATTATGAAATAGGACAACAAATAAGAGGAGAAGTTTTCACATGGAAAACAAAATATACAATCAGGCCGCCGGCACTTCTGCCGTTATTGATGAAGGCTTGCGTGAATATATGCTTAAAGTCTATAATTACATGGCCGGAGGGTTGTGCGTTACGGCTTTGGTTGCCTATCTCATTGCCAACACTTCCCTATTGGCGCTGTTTTTCAACGTCGCCCCTAACGGTAATGTAACAGGCATGTCTGCCCTTGGGTGGATTTCGCTGATTGCCCCGTTAATTATTGTTTTTGCTTTCGGTTGGGTTTTAAACCGCGGCACTTTAGCCCAAGTTCAGGGTGTTTTTTGGCTTTATTCAGCCTTAATGGGCGCCTCTTTAACACCGATATTTTTGGTATATACCTCAGCCAGTTTGACCCGCATTTTTCTGATTACGGCGGCAATGTTCGGTGCTTTGAGTTTATACGGTTACACCACCAAGCGTGACTTATCCGGTGTCGGCTCTTTCATGATAATGGGCTTATTCGGGGTTATCATTGCCACGATTGTAAACATCTTTTTAAAAAGCCCCGGCTTATATTATGCCTTGTCGATTCTTTCGGTTTTGATTTTCACGGGTCTTACCGCTTGGGACACCCAAAAGATTCGCAACATGTATTTAGATTATGAAGATGCAGATTCCGCCTCACGCAAGGCCATTGCCGGTGCGTTGGAGCTTTATCTTGACTTCATCAACCTGTTTTTAACTTTGTTAAGACTTTTCGGTGACCGCCGCTAAGTCAATAAAAAATCACAAGAAAGGCTCCCAAGACGGAGCCTTTTTTAATAAAAAATTTATTGACTTCAAAGCAAAAGGCCTATATAAAGCAACTTACCCGAGGCATGAGAAAGTTTTTTTCATGCTTAAATAATTAATAAAAACAACATCAGGGCAACCTGATATTAACCGGAGAAAATAAATGAAACGTACATATCAACCGAGTAAATTGGTACGGGCCCGTCGTCACGGTTTCCGCACACGCATGGCAACCGCAGGCGGCCGCAAAGTTTTGGCAGCCCGTCGCCGCAGAGGACGCAAAGCTCTGTGTGCTTAATCTAAAGCCTGAGCAATGTCTGAAGTTTTAGTTATTAAAAAACGCAAAGATTTTCTTCGAGTCGCCGCAAAAGGGAAAAAAGTTTCGGCTTTAGCTCTTATTTTGCAGGCGGCTCGAAATCTTTCATCACAAGGCAATCCGCCGCGTGTTGGTTATACGGCGACCAAAAAACTCGGCAAAGCCCATATCCGCAATCGTTGCAAAAGACGCCTGCGTGCGGCGGTCAGAATTGTGTTTCCGACATTGGCTCTGCCGGACACCGACTATGTTTTAATCGGGCGTTATAACACGGCAGAAATTGAGTTTCAGCGTCTGGTCCATCATTTAAAAAAAGCCTTAATTGAAATTAATCGGGAGTTAAGCGGCAATGATAAAATCCTTGCAGAAAATATTGACTCTGCTGCTGATATCTCTGATTAAATTTTATCAAAAATTCATTTCTCCTTTTTTTCCCGGGGTTTGTCGTTATCGGCCGACTTGCTCGCAATATATGATAGAAGCAATAAAAATTCACGGCCTAATAAAAGGCTCTTGGCTTGGGTTGAGGCGGATTTTGCGCTGCCATCCTTGGGGTGGCTCCGGCTATGATCCCGTTCCACCGAAAAAACAGCCTCAAGATAACCGCGAATAAAGCCTTGCCTTAGAAGAAAAACTATATTAAAAAGGTCACAAGTAAAAAATTTGCACGCATGCCACCAAAGATAAAGAGTTCATGTGCTTTATATTTTAATTTGATAAGGTACACGAGCGAAAAATTTGCAAGCATGATGTTAATTATGCCGCCGTCATTCCCGAGGGGATTAAACTCTCTAGAATTGACAGGCTGCGCCGCAAGTTTTGAGCGACGCGTACACATAAAGGTACGCGAGCGAGAAATTTGCAAGCATGATGTTAATTATAGAGAGTTTAAAAAGATGAAAGAAGAAACAAAAGCCCTAACCCTTGCCGTTATATTGTCTGTTGCAGTGATTTTTGCTACGAATTTACTGTTTCCCAAAAAAGCGGCCGTTCCGACAACACTTCCCGCAGAAGAGGTTACGACGCTTCCGCAAGACACTGAAGAGGTTGTGTTTAACGAAAACCCGCTCACCAGCAGTGAAGCGGCGGCACGCGACCGTCGAGTTAAAATTGAAAACGGCGCTTTGCAAGGGTCCATACGTTTGAAAGGGGCGCGTTTTGATGAGCTTTATCTGAGCAAATATAAGGAAACTTTGGCAGCAGACAGCGCTAATATTGAGCTTTTTGCCCCTTCCGGCACCAAAAACCCTTATTATAGTGAATTTGGCTGGCTTTCATCTGATAAAAGTCTGAAACTTCCCGATTCTCAAACTCTCTGGAATCTTAAGGGCAGCAAGCTGACCCCCGACACCCCCATTGTTTTGGAATGGAACAACGGCCAAGGCTTAAGATTTGTCCGCAAAATCTCTCTTGATAAAAATTATATGTTCTCCATCGAGCAAACGGTTGAAAACAACAGCGGCAAAAACATTACATTATATCCTTATGGGCTTATCAGCAAAGATATGCTCGGCTCAGAGAACAGCCGCAGTGTTGTTCATGAGGGCTTAATCGGCGTTGTAGATTCCGAGTTACAAGAAATAAAATATGACAGCCTCAAAGACGGCAAAACCAAAGAATTTGAAACAAACGGCGGTTGGGCCGGTTTTTCGGATAAATATTGGTTCAGTTCATTTATTTTAGACAACACCACTCAAGCCAAAGTCAAATTTGCCAACACCGGCGACAAACGTTATCAAACAGACTTTGTCGGCAGTGCCGTCACCATAGCTCCCGGCTCGGTCGGCACCCAAAATCTGAAGATGTTTGCCGGCGCTAAAGAGATTAAACTTTTGGACAAATATACCAAGCAACTTAACATAGACAAATTTGATTTGGCCGTAGATTTTGGTTGGTATTATTTCTTAACCAAACCGTTTTTCTATATTTTAGACTTTTTATATAACCTCATCGGCAACATGGGTTGGGCCATATTGTTGTTTGCCGCGCTTTTGCGCTTGGCCATGTTCCCGGTTGCCAATAAGTCATATGAGAGCATGTCTAAGATGAAAAAAGTTCAGCCCAAACTGCAAGAGCTGCAAGAAAAATATAAAGAAGACAAAGTCAAAATGCAGCAAGAGGTAATGAACTTATACCGCAAAGAAAAAATTAATCCGGCGGCCGGTTGCTTGCCGATACTGATACAGATTCCGGTATTTTTCTCTTTGTACAAGGTCTTAAACATTTCCATTGAAATTCGCCACGCCCCGTTTATCGGGTGGATAAAAGACCTTTCGGCGCCTGACCCGTTAACTTTGTCGGTTATCACACATTTACCGATTCCGTCTTTATTAGACATTGGCGTTTGGCCGATTTTAATGGGTATTACCATGTATATTCAGCAAAAGCTCAATCCGGCACCGACCAACAAAGATCAAGCCAGAATGTTTGCGCTGATGCCCTTAATCTTTACCTTTATGCTCGGCCATTTTGCCTCAGGTTTGGTCATTTACTGGACATTAAGCAACCTGCTTTCAATTATTCAACAGCGGGTTATTATGAAAAAGATAGGAGTATAGCACCGTGGATTTCAGCCCCGAGGAATTTGACACCCAAACACTTGAAGCCGCCAACAAATTATTTGGCCGCCCTTGTCGGTTTGTCCTCGGGGTTGCCAAATTAAACCAACTTCCGGCAGATGACATTGCCGAGGTTGCCTTTGCCGGCCGCTCAAATGTCGGGAAATCAAGCATTATAAATGCACTTACCAACCAAAAATCATTAGCCAAAACATCAAACACGCCGGGCCGCACTCAGCAGCTAAACTTTTTTAGTCTGGACGATAAAATATACATTGTAGACATGCCGGGCTATGGTTTTGCCAAAGCACCGGAAAATCTGGTAAAACAATGGCAGCAAGTGCTTTTTAGCTATCTGCAGGGGCGCGTTAATTTAAAAAGGGTCTTTCTGCTGATAGATTCGCGCCACGGCATAAAAAAGGTAGACTTTGACATTATGCAAATGTTAGACAAAGCCGCCGTCACTTATCAGATTGTTTTAACCAAGAGCGACAAAATTTCAGCAGCCGAGCTTGAAAAGGTCTGCACCGCCACTAAAAAAATTCTCAAAGACCACGCGGCTGCCTATCCGCAAATTATAGTCACGAGCTCTGAAAAGAAACTCGGTCTTGACCAATTGCGTGCAGAAATCGCCTCTTTGATTTAAGTTTTTACAAATACACCTCAAAAGACATTACCAAACATTTTTATTAAATGTTTTTTTAATTTTTTTGCCTATACTGAAAGAGTATGATATCATAAATCTATGGTGAGAAATTAGGAGCTTTGAGGTTGTATCCTTTGTCTTGTCACCCTGAACTCGTTTCAGGGTCTCATTGCAGAGATGTTGGAGTCGATAGTTGCCAAGCGCAAGTGCAATGCCGCGCGAGGCTTACGGG
>CALXWF010000032.1 GCA_944392285.1 uncultured Alphaproteobacteria bacterium
ATTCTTTTTGTGCAACAGAATCTTGTTTAGAAATTTTGGGAGCCTTTAATCTATCTTCAAGAGGGGCTTTAGCCATATATAATCTGCTTAGATTAGCTTCATAACTTTCAATTTTTACAGATGTTAACGGTGAGGCAGATACTTCATTTCCATAAAAACTTCTTGCCATATAGTCTCCGAGATACGGCCATCCGCCAAGATTCCCTCTTAAATCAACAATTACGCCGTCAGATTTTTTATATTCTTGCTTAGAAAATTCTTTTGCAAAATCGCAAAAATCATTAATTGTTTCAAGGCTAAAACCATTACTATCTGCGGCATGAAATTTGGTAAGACCTAAAAGTGTCAGTTCTTTTCCGTTTTGTTTGATGTTGGTGATACGCCAGTTTTTTCCTTTTTTATCGTTAAGAATTTCAACATTATTACTTTTTAGCAAATCTATCGTAGTATCATTAAACAGGTTTTCCCCAACTTGTTTTCTTTTTCTAATGCCTGCCTCAATTTTTCCTTTTTGTGAAATATCCATCGTATCGTCCTTAATAAGTTCTTGTAATTCAGTTGAAAACTGCTTGCTCTCTTCGTTAGAAAAAAGAGTAGACGCATGTTTCCCCGTAACCGTAAAAATATTAAAATGATTATCCGGAACATATTTTGCGCCAAATTTAAATAGTTCCTTGGTTAAATCATTTACGGTTCTTTCTTTAGGTGTTAAATAGAGTTTAACCAATTGCTCTTTTATTTTGAATTTAACATCTTCTGAAAAAGCAATATTAGGGGCGTCCGCATTTGTAAAGCCCGGATGAGCATTCTGCAGATATCTTGCCAAAGCCGCTATGGTTTTTTGCTGTTCTTGGTGTGTTAAAACCTCAGTTTCTCTCTTGTATCCGGCAGAGTAATCTTGCTTTGCCAAATCTTCAAGATTAACCTCTGCCACCATTATCGCAAAAGCTTTATTTATTTTGCTTTCATATCTGTCTTCAGCGACGGAAGAGCTATTTTCTGTTGAAGATGTGGCTGTCATGTTCAACTCTCTATGTTGCGTAAGCCAAAATCTTTTAGCATATTATACACTAAAACAACAACATCCGCAACAGAATTATACATTTATCTGGCGAACAGATAATCTATAATACAAACTTTGCACGCTTAGGCGAGTTTGTTAATGGCGTCTTTAATACGTTTCAAACTCTCGTCTTTGCCAAGAATAACCGCCAGTTCTGTAGCACCGCCCGGCGTGGTCTCTTTACCGGACAAAGCAATACGTACCGGATAAAGGATTTGGCCGTTTTTAAGTCCTTCGGTTTCGGCAAGGTTTTTCAAGGTTGCAAACAATGTATCATTGCTCCAATCCGCAACTTTTTCAAGCACCGGCAGAGTCAAAGCCAAAGCCTTGGCGGCAATTTCAACATCGGTTTTCATCTTTTTATTAACATAAAGCTCTTTGTCATAAGCGCCGACAGCCGGAACAAAGTCAATTTGCTCGGCAATTTGGCCCAAAAATTCGACACGCGGCTGCAAAGCGGCGCATAAAGCCTTCATATTAACAAAAGCCGGCAACTCACCGCAGAATTTTGTGGCTTTCTGCTGAAATTCTTCAGGTGACAAAGCGCGAATATAACAACCGTTCATCCAGTTAAGTTTAACAATGTCAAAAATAGCCGGAGATTTATTTAATCTTTCCGTGGTAAAGACTTTTTTCAGCTCTTCCAAAGAAAAGATTTCTTGTTCGGTTCCGGGGTTCCACCCAAGCAAAGCAATATAGTTCAAAATTGCTTCCGGCAGATATCCTTTTGCGACCAAATCTTGGAAAGATGCGTCACCGTTGCGTTTGCTGAGTTTGTGCTGAGCATCTTTCATTACTTGCGGCACATGGACATAATGCGGGTGCTCCCAACCGAAGTCTTCATAAATCAGGTTATACTTCGGGGTGGATGAGATATATTCATTACCGCGAACCACGTGTGTAATCTGCATCAAATGGTCATCAATAACATTGGCAAAATTATAGGTGGGAAAACCGTCAGACTTCAGCAAAACGCCTTCATCAAGCTCGTCATAATCAATTTCAATATCACCATAGACTTCATCATGATATTTTGATTTTCCTTTTTTGCGCACGGTCTGGCGAATAACATAAGGTTCACCGGCGGCCACGCGTTTTTTGGCTTCTTCTAAAGGAATGAGCTTGCAAGGGTCTTGAAATTTAATATTTTGTTCTTCATCTTTTTGTTCATCAGCCTCAGATTTTGAACAAAAGCAATAATGTGCGCCGCCAAGCTCAACCAATTTATGGGCATATTCGGCATATATATTTTTGCGCTCAGACTGCACATAAGGGCCAAACCCGCCACCGATATCCGGGCCTTCGTCCCAGTTCATATTTACCTCTTTTAAGGTAGAATAAATAATATCGGTAGCGCCCTCGACATAGCGTTTTTGGTCGGTATCTTCAATTCTTAAAATAAAATCGCCGTTTTGTGATTTTGCAATCAAATATTCATACAAAGCGGTACGTAAATTTCCGATATGCATATAACCGGTAGGGCTTGGAGCAAATCTTGTGCGAACTTTCATTATAACAGACTTTCCTTAATGTTTATTTTTGTTTGCAAGCAGAATAAAACAAAAAAATCCAAGAAACAAGAGCAAATTCGCAAGCGCACAAAACAAAAAAGCGGAGCCATTGCCCCGCTTTCATATTAGGAAAGATTATTTATAAAGTTTTGGCAAAAGTTGTTCTTGGTCTTTAGACTTTCTTTTGTTTTTGCAAATTTTTTCAAAAGCTGTCAGAAAATCTTTGCCGTGCCAATTTTTCCCTTCTTCGGAATAAAGCGCGGCGGCCAGTTTGTTAACTTCAGCCTCAAAGTCTTTATCTTTCACATAATCAGACACTTGTTTGAGGTTTGAGATATTTTCATCATGAAAATATTTTCTGGCCCATTCAATAAGGTGGTCGCGCAGAGCTCTGATATCTTTGCTTTTTGCAGCGGCCAAAATGAGCTTGGTTAAAGCGCCGACAGACTTATCCGCCCCGCTTGCTTTGGGCCTAAACAATAAATAGCTGAGAAGGATACCTGCAACAAAAGCCGCGGCAATCCACAGATAAACCTGCCAAGTGTTGTTTGGCGAAGGCTGCGGTGCCGGTTGCTCGGGCGCAGGCAGATTCTCTGGCTGAGAGGCTGTGTCGGTTGTTTCCAAAGCCGGTTGTGAAGCTTCATTACCGCCGATTGCCGGTAAAACCTCAATTTCAGTTGCCGGCAAAGTAGCTGTTGCAAACTCTTGTCGATTAATGTCAAACCAACGCACCGTAACGGCCGGAATGGTCATTTTTCCGGCTTTGGTCGGAATATAAACATTTGCCGCTTTTTTAATGGCAACAATTTCGCCGTTTTCAACTTTGGCTTCGGCCAAAGGTTTTTCCGGATATTGTTTCATTCCCTCAAGAGCGGCAAACTTAATATCGGGAAGCTGCGTATCAATAACCCCAGTGGCACGCAAATAAACCGTGCGGCTGACGGCATCTCCGACCCGAAACACCGGCTTTTCGGGATTCCATTCTGAAAAGAGCTTCAAATCACCGGCGGGAATCCACCAACCTGAGG
>CALXWF010000033.1 GCA_944392285.1 uncultured Alphaproteobacteria bacterium
TATCGTGATAAAAATTTCTCGCCGCAAAACCAAGTTTTTGCCACGCAGATAGAGCTGGCGAGGGCTTATCGTCGTCCGTTGCTCATTCATGCATTAAAGGCGCAAGATTGGCTTGAAGACTATTGGCATAAATTGCCGCAAAAATTTGTTTTTCATTCCTACAACGGTAAAGCAGAGATGTTAAAAAAGATTATTTCGCGCGGCGGTTATGTTTCTTTTTCGGCTTCCATATTGCAAAATCGGCAAAAAAAAGAGCTTTTGGCAATTCTCCCAAAAGAGCGCCTGTTATTAGAAACGGACGGACCTTATCAGCCGCCTTTGGGGCAGCCGCAAAGCGAGCCGCAATTTTTGCCGTCATTATTGCACTCTTTGGCCGCTTTGAGCGAAGATAAAGCCGAGCCTTTAAGTGAGCTAATTTATCAAAATTCTATGGAGTTTGTCAAAACATGGTAACAACATCAGGGCGTTTTTTGCGTACCGAGGCTTTGCTCGGAAAAGAAAAGATGAAAAAACTGCAACAGGCAACGGTTATGGTTGTCGGTGTCGGTGCTGTCGGCGGTTATTGTGTTGAGGCTTTGGCGCGTGCCGGTATCGGGCGTCTGATTTTGGTTGACTTTGACAAAGTGGAAGAAAGCAACATCAATCGCCAAATTTTGGCCTTAACCTCCACCATCGGCCAAAAGAAAACCGAGCTGGCCCGCTATCGGGTGGCAGATATTAATCCAGACTGTGAGATCATAACCAAAGAGATGTTTGTCAACACCCAAACTTTGCCGGAATTATTGCAACTGAAAGCAGATTATGTGGTAGACGCCATAGATGCGCTTAATCCTAAATGCGCGCTGATGGAAGAACTCTACAAAAGGCAGATTCCCTTCATCTCGTCAATGGGGGCAGCCTTAAAGACTGAGATTTCGCATATTAAATATGGCAAATTAAGTGCGACCAAAAACTGTGCCTTGGCCAAATTTATTCGCAAACGTTTGAAAAAGCGCGGGGTTGATTTAAGCAAAATCAATTGTGTTTTTTCCGACGAGCAGATAACTCTGCCGGAAACCGCAATTTTTATGGAAGACAACGTTGAGCAGGAAAGCGGGCGTCCGCGTCATACTTTAGGCTCTTTACCGACCATAACCGCCGTTTTTGGCCTGACCATTGCCAATGCGATAATTAAAAATTTAACCCAAAAGGAATACTAAGATGCAAAAAGCGCCAAAATCATTACGCTTGCAAATCGCTCTGATGGGGCGTGTAAATGCCGGAAAATCGAGCTTTCTAAACTTGCTGACCGGGCAAGAAACCGCTATAACTTCGCCTCAGGCCGGCACCACGACGGATATGGTTGAAAAAAATCAGGAGCTTTTGCCGCTTGGCCCAATCACTTGGATAGATACGGCCGGTTTTGGCGATGAATCCGCCCTTGGCGAAAAAAGGCTTGCTAAGACCCAAAAAGCTTTTGACAAAGCAGATATCATTTTACTGATAACCGAGCAAGGCAAAATCGGAACGGCCGAAACTTTTATATTAAACGAGGCCAAGACACGCCAAATCCCCGTAATCATCATTAACAATAAAGCAGATACCGCCGAACAAACGCAAGGTGAGGGGCTGTGGGTTAATTCTTTGGATAAAAGCAGTCGTGATAAAGTATTAAATGCCTTAAAAGCAGAGCTGATAAAACTTGTGCCGGAAGATTTTATTACGCCGCCCCCGCTTTTGGGCGATTTACTGCCAGAACACGGTACAATAGTCATGATTATTCCCATAGATTTTGAGGCACCCAAAGGACGGTTAATTATGCCTCAGGTACAAGCCATTCGTGATGCTTTAGACCACAATCAAACCGTTATCATGCTCAAAGAAGATGAATATCAAACTTTTCTGCGGCGCTTGGGCTTTGTGCCTGACCTTGTGGTTTGCGATTCTCAGGTGGTCGATAAAATGGTGGCCCAAACCCCCGCGCAAATTAAATGCACGACTTTTTCCACCTTATTTGCCCGCTTGAAAGGTGACATTAACAAATTTGTCGAAGGAGCGGGAATGATAAAGCATTTGCAAGATGGAGATAAAGTTTTGATAGCGGAATCTTGCACGCATCATGCCGTAGAAGATGACATCGGTCGTGTAAAAATTCCGCGGTGGCTGGTACAAAAGAGCGGCAAACAATTGCAAATAGACCATGTTGCCGGTCCTGATTTTCCAAAGAATCTGAAAGACTATAAATTAGTTATTCAATGCGGCGGCTGCATGAACAATCGCCGTGAGATATTAAGTCGGATTAACAAATGTGAGGCCGCCGGTGTAGCCATAACCAACTACGGCATATGCATTTCGGAGTTAAAAGGCGTGTTAGAGCGCATTTTACAACCGTTTCCGGAGGCCTTAAAGAAATATCACAATCCACAGGAGGAATAAATTTGTTTATTTGCTTGATATAAGCAAGATTTTAGTTTAGTTTCAAAAACAAATAATAAGCCGTTTTGTGTTGGGAATTTGAACCGATGAAGATGATTAAACCCATAGTAAACATTTCAAAAGTCATAGATAACTTTGACACGGTTATCGTTGGCTTTAACGGCGTTTTGTCTGAGGGCAACGGCATAAAGGTAGATGCAATCAATGCCCTTGTGAATATGAAAAAAATCGGCAAAAACATCGTCTTGGTTTCAAATTCTTATTTAAGAGTCGCGGCTTTGGCCAAAATCATGCAGGAAAACCGCGTGCCCTTAACCATCTTTGACAGCATGATTACGGCCGGAGAAATTTTGCACTATCGTCTTAAATATGGTGTCGGTGAGCTCTCGGGGCTTGGCAAACGTTGCTATGTTTTGGGTGACAAAGAGGATTTAGGCGTTTTTTCCGGGCTTGATTTTGCGGTTGAGGCCAATTTGCCCCGTGCTGACTTTTTATACATGGCCTCAGTCAAAACGCCTGAAGATATGTTAGAGCAATATCTTCCCGACTTAGAACATGCCGCTTCGTTAAATATTCCGTTTTTATGTGTCGGCAATGACACCTCAAGTTACAAAGACGGCAAAGTTTGTTTGGCTCCCGGTGCTTTGGCGGAACAATATGCGGTTTTGGGCGGGCGTATTTTAACCTTGGGCAAGCCTGATGCCAAAATTTTGGCTTATTCTCTTGACGGGCTTGAAAATGTTGATTTATCCCGCACCCTCCTTATTGGAGACTCCATGCCGACAGACATTAAAGGAGCCAACCTTTTAGGCATAAGCTCGGCCTTTGTTTCCAAAGGAATACATGTAAACTATGTCGGCGAGGGCTATATCCCTGATGTTGCCAAAACCAGAGAACTGGCCACAAATTTTGACGCTTATCCGGACTTTGTCATTTCAAACTTAAGGTGGTAGGATGAGCAAGAGGCAAAAACTTATCGTAAAATGGCTTTCTCTTGCACTTTTGGCAATTTATGCCTTATGGCCGTTAGACATTTCGCGTCAGGAACAAAGAGACTATTCCGAGCAATTGCAAAGGGGTGAGTTCATCACCCGCAGTGAGATGTTGCAGTTTTTGGAAACCTGGTCGGAGTTTTGCCGTACCAATATTTATCAGCAAGAAAATATGCAAGCCTCTTTAAGCATGGATAAGCCGTCAAAAAGTTTTCCGCCGCGGGTTGTGTCATGGTTGCGCAACCGAGGTTGGCATGCAGACAGGTTTTTTTATGTTGAGCAAAGATTAAAAAGCATTGTCAAATCAGCCCAGCTTCAGCAAGAGGTTTTAGGCAATAAAGATGCCGTAGAAACCGCTGGTCGTGATGCCGGAGGCGCCGCACAAGACGCTCTTAATAATTTGATGCAACAACAAACCGTCCAGATGAATTTATATCAGGTGACCGATGGCGAGATATCCATGGTTTTGCCGCAGATAAACATCATCTTAGATATTTTGGAAGGGCGTACCTTATACGCTCCGTCTTTATTTAATTGAAATAATAAAAAATATTAAGTTACTTTACAGTTTTTTCTCATTTTTCTAAATTATAAGCAGAAAAGCCAAAGAGAAAGAAAAAAAGTATGATTTTTTGTGACATGGACGGTGTTCTCGTCAATTTTGATGACAGTATAAAAGCCTTATGCGGAGCCTATCCCAAAGAGTTAGCGCGTCCCGTAATGTGGCAAAAGGTAATAGAAACGCCGGATTATTGGTTAAATTTGCCCAAACTTTCCGGTGCGGATGAGCTTGTCGCTTATCTGCGCCCGCAAGGTTTTAAGATTCTGACCGGCCTTCCGGTTTACGGCTATGATAAGGCGGCCAAAGAAAAACCTTTGTGGATAAAAAAACACTATGGCCACGACATAGAGGTTATTTGCTGTCTGACCAAAGACAAAAGTACTTATTGTCAAAAAGGTGATATTTTAATAGATGACCGAGAGGCCACCATAATTGAATGGCAAAAAGCCGGCGGTATCGGCATTTTCCATACAGACATCAACAAGACTTTGGCTGAACTCAAGAAATATGGGTGCTAAAATGCAAATGACAAACTTACAAATGCAAAAAGAGCTTGATTTTTTAAAGGCCGCGACGGAAGAAATAGGGGCCATGCCTTGCCGCAGCTATCCGGAATATAGCCAAGAAGAGGTTGCCGCCATTTTAAAACGTGAAGAAGCCAAGGTTCAAGCCAATTATAATGCCTTTGTCAAAGATTTTCACAACAAAAACCAATATAATCATGCCACCACGCGCAGAGATTATGTTTTGTTGTTTAGCTTTCCCGGTGCCGGCAAAACACGGCTCAGTCAATATGTTTATGAGCAAATGCAAAGTCTTAATCCGAAAAATGAATTTAATATTTTAGATAAAGATGATTATCGTTTTTTGTTCCCGCATTTGCATTTTTATTTAAAAAATCATATAGATGAAAACGGCAAGTTTGAATATCCGGCAACTCAGTGTATCCGAGAGTTTTTAGAGGCAACGCTGCAAACGGCAAGCAAGTCTGTTTTAGCCTCGGGCTCGCTCGGTGCCGCGGTAGATTTTCCCAAGAACGCCGAAAAAGCCATAGCTAAAGGCTATCATCCGCATGTTGTTTATTTAAGTGTTAATAAAGATATTTGTAATTTAAGCAATATCTATCGCAGTGCCGGAATCTTTAACAAAATCATAGATAATGGTGAAAATTTGTGTCCGCGCTTAATCCCCGCCGAATATTACGATAAGTTTGACCGCCAAAAATATGATGTCTTGCATAATTTGTCAGAGTTCCAAAAGACCAAGGGCAACCAAATGGATATCTCGGTGACCAATCGTAATTTTGATTTATTATATAATTCGCGCCTAACGCCCGAGGCAGACATTCGTCAAATCGTCCGTCGGGAAGAACAACGAGCCTTAACGCCGATAGAACTGAAAAATATGCATTTTCAGGTATATACAATAAAGCAATCTATGCAAAAGCGCATAGAAAACGGCATTTACATTCCCAATGAAAAAGAGCAAAAAAATCTGCTGACGACTTTATCAAATCTGCAACAACACATCAAAGATAGTTACAGCCGCAACAATATCTTTCTTATGCCATATTACAAAGGGCAGCTGGTAAGCTCAATGTAACAGAGATGATATTTTTGCCGATTCCGGTTGACAAATAAATAATCGGTAATACTTTAAGATAAAGAACAACTGTTACGGCAACAAGATATGAATTTTGAATATCATACAAACGAGCGCTGCCTGGAGCTGGTTTTGCGCGGAGACTACCTTAATTTTGATGATGAGGCAGCCAAAAGCGCATTTTATGCCGCATTACACCAAGGAAAGTTCAAAAGTATTAAAGTCTTAAATGACGGACTCAAACAATGGGATTCGTCATTGGTCGTCGTTTTGTTTGAGGCAGCAAAGGAAGCTGCAAAACGCCAAATAGATTTTGACACCCAGTCTTTGCCTCAAAATTTGCAACGGCTGTTGCATTTGGCTCTGGCCGTAGACCGCAAGCCAACCCCGAAAGATATGTCAAAAGAACCCATACTTGAGGCGCTTGGCGGTTGGACATTAAGCATCTGGCAAAGCATTGTCAAAGGGACAACTTTTATTCATGAAACTTTTTTTGCATTTCAACGCTTGCTGATAAACAAAGCCGTCATGCGTCAGGTAGACTTTTTGTTTGCTCTGGAAGACTGCAGTTATAAGGCTGTCGGGATTGTCTCTTTGGTCAGTTTCATGGTCGGGCTGATATTGGCTTTTGTCGGGGCCATTCAGCTCAAAGATTTTGGGGCGCAAATTTATGTCGCCAGTTTGGTGGCAATCGGTATGACACGCATTATGGGTGCCATCATGGTGGGCATTATCATGGCCGGTCGCACCGGCGCTTCCTATGCGGCCACAATCGGTACCATGCAGGTTAATGAAGAGGTAGATGCGCTTAAAACCATGGGAATATCGCCGACTGATTTTTTGGTTTTGCCGCGCATCACGGCATTAACGGTCACCATGCCGTTTTTAACACTTTTGGCCGACTTTATGGGGATAATCGGTGGTGCTTTTGTCGGGGTTGTCATGTTAGACATATCGGCGCCCGAATATTATAAATACACACTCAAAGCACTGGGGCTTACCAATTTTTGGGTCGGAATTTTTCACGGTTTTGTTTTTGGCATTGTGATTGCGCTTTGCGGTTGCTACTACGGTATCAATTGCGGGCGTAATGCCGACAGTGTTGGTGTTGCCACCACCAGAGCGGTGGTTTCGGCCATTGTTTGGATGATTGTTGTCACCGGTCTTTTAACCTTAATGTTTGAGGTAATGGGAATATGAAAAAAGCCAATCCGCAAATTGTGGTAGAAAATTTAACCATTGCCTATGGGGACTTTGTGTTGCTCAAAGACCTAGATTTTGTCATTAACAAACAAGATATTTTCATCATCATGGGGGGCAGCGGCTGCGGCAAGAGCTCCATGCTCAGAGTTTTAACCGGTTTGGTTCCGGCGGCCAAAGGCAAAATTTTAATAGAGGGCACGGATTTTACCCGCGCAGATGAAGACACGCGCGTCCAAATGATGCAAAAAAACGGCATTTTATATCAGAGCGGAGCGCTTTTCAGCTCCATGACCTTAGCCGAAAACATAGCCATGCCGCTGCAACAATACACGGATTATTCCAAAAAAACCATAGATGAGTTGGTATCATTAAAGTTAGCTCTGGTTGGGCTCAAAGGGTTTGAAGATTTTTACCCTTCAGAAATCAGCGGCGGCATGAAAAAACGAGCCGGCTTGGCGCGAGCTTTGGCTCTAGATCCCAAAATTGTTTATTTTGACGAACCTTCGGCCGGTCTTGATCCGATAAGTTCCAAATTACTTGATGATTTAATTTTAGACATTAACCAAAGTTTGGGAACAACCATTGTCGTTGTCACTCATGAGCTGGAATCAATTTTTGCCATCGGCAATAATTCAGTTTTTTTAGATGGCAAAAGCAAAAGCATTTTGGGGCGGGGCAATCCGCGAGAACTATTAAAAAATCCGCCAAATGAGGAAGTATATAATTTTTTAACCAGAGGAGCAAAATCTCATGCGTAGGGTGCCGGATAAGAAAAAAATCGGTTTGTTTATGATGATTGGGCTGACGGTATTTGCCGTTATAATCGGCTCTTTTCTCAGCAACAAATTTTTAGGCAAAGATGAAACCATTTTGGTTATGTATTTTAATGAATCAATACAAGGCTTAAATGTTGGCTCATCAGTGGTTTTCAAAGGTGTTGAAATCGGGAAAGTCGCCAAGATTAACATTGTTTCAGATGACGGTGGGCTTCGTTTTCGCATTCCGGTATATGTAAAACTTCTTTCTAACCAAGGGTTTAACACCAAAGGTGCCTATGCCAATAAGCGCGCTTTGTTAGATGATTTAATTTCCAAAGGCTTACGCGCAAGATTAGCAACCCAGAGTATCCTGACCGGACAATTACTGATAGAGTTTGAGCTTTTGCCTGATACGCCGGTCGTTTTGCAAAATTCACCTAATGATAAAAATTATATAGAAGTACCGACCACGCTTTCAGCCAAAGAGGCTTTATCAAAAGGTTTTCAAAGCCTTCCCTTCAGACAAAGCATGGAAAAACTCAATATCTTGCTTGATGAGTTAAACAAACAAATGCCTGTTTTATTGCCTCAGGTGACGAAAACTTTTAAAGATGTTGACAAAGTCGTCACCTCAAACACACGCGCCACCTCAGATGCCTTTGACAACTTTAACAAAGCCATGGTCAGTGTGAATGAGGCGGCCAAATCAATACGTAATCTGACGGATTATCTGGAGCGTCATCCGGAAGCATTGCTCAAAGGAAAGAGAGGAAACTAATGAAAAAACTTTATCTTTTAGGCTTTTTGCTCTGTTTGGGCGGCTGTATCGGCACGTCGCAAACGGCCAAGTTTTATGGTTTACAGGCAGAAAAGGCCACGGAGCAAAGCTATAAACAAAAACTCTCTGTCGGGGTAGATGCTTTCAGCATTCCAAGCTATATTGACAAACCGCAAATTGTAATTCGCGCTGCCAATAATGTGGAAATACGCCCCTCTGAGATGAACCGTTGGAGTGAACCTCTTAATGTTATGATGCCGCGTATTTTAGCAGATGATTTGTCTTTGTTGTTTCCGGCATCGTTGATTAAACCGCGCGGCTATGACCGTGAAAACTTTGATTATGTGATAGCTGTTGAAGTAAACCGCTTTGACGGAAGCTGGAAAGAAGAAGCCGTCTTAGATGTTTGGTGGAATATCACGGATAAAAACGGCAAAACCTTGAGCCGCAAACGCTCAAATTTGCGTGCGCCGCTTAAAACCAGCTATGATGAGCTGGCACAAGCTCAAAGCCGCCTTTTGGCTGAGCTGGCGGCAGAAATAGCGGCCGAGATTAATCGACTTCACCCTTAAAAGAAAAGCCTTCCTTAACGGAAGGCTTTTTTCTTATTTATGTTTAAGCAAGAGCAATAAACAGCCTTGAAGGGCAATAACCAACAGCAACAGAGCCGGAAGACTGAGCGCAAAACCCAGCATCAGACCGATTTGTCGCAACAAAATTGCAGAAGTAACGGCCAAAGCCGACAAACGCATCCGTTGATTAAAGTCATAACGCTGATTGCCAATCAAAGCCGCGGGAATCAAAACCAGATTATATGCAAGCGTTAAAAGCAAATATAACAAAAACAAAAGAAAACAACCGACCAAAAGAGTAAAGAAAGCCGCACCGTTAACCACTTTTCTGAAAAAATCACGATAATCTTTTTTCTCTATTATTAAATTATCACTCAACTGACGAATTCTGATATCAGCACCGCTCACACTGTAAAAGGCGCGTCTGCTGAGATACAATCCGTCTTGCAGCTGCTGGCTGTCTAAGGTATCACGCGTGGTGTCGAGTTGCAGGCGGATTCCTTTGTTCTCGCGGAAGGGAATATAAATATTTTTGAGGATGTTTTGTGGTTCCACCACGGTGGCATTTTCAATCTTAATCGGCAGAAACTGGTCACTGATAACTTGTGCCTGCGGAATAAACTCCAACCCGATTTTTCTAACATTCCATGTTGTATGCAATGCAAGCAAAAAAGCCAAAAGCAACATAAATCTGGCGCCGATACCTTTGCCGTTTACAATATAATCCGCAAGCTTAAGCATGAAGCATCTCCTCAAACAAATTATTGTTCAGGTGTGATTATAACAGCAAAACCGTCTTTGTCATTAGTAAATTTAACCGAACAATTATGCAAGGCAGCAATCCGTTTCACGATTGAAAGGCCGAGCCCGCTACCGTTTTGTTCTTGTCCGTAAGGGCGGAAAAAGCGCTCGCCGAGGCGCGGCAAGTTCTCATTGTCAACCGTAACGCCGCTGTTATAGACCCGCAGCCAATCTTCACCGAGCGTAATGTCAATTTCGGCGCCGCGTGGGCTGTAGCGCAAAGCATTATCCAGCAAATTCCGCAAAAGCAAAGACCATAATAAAGCGCGCCCTTCTTTAACCGGACCGTTTCCTTGAATGTTTTTATGAATGGTAATATTGCGCGTTGCGGCGGTTTCTTCTTGCTCAAAGGCGGCATCATCAATCAATTTTTGCCAATCAAGGACAACTTCCGGTTCCTGAAATTGGGTGGAGGCTTCTAGTCTGGACAAAGCCAAAAGTTGCCCGACCAAGCGACTGCAGCGCTCAATGCCCAAATTGAGTTTGCTCAAGGCATGGTCACGGGTTTCGGGGTCATCTTTAGCCAGAAGAGCAACTTCAGACTGCACGTTAAGAGCTGTCAGCGGGGTTCTTAATTCATGAGCCGCATCAGAGATAAAACTTCTTTCGCGTTTCATGGTGTTTTCAATTTGCAAAAACAAATTATTAAGGGCCGTAAGCAAAGGCAAAATCTCTGAGGGCAGGTTATTCGTCGGCAGCAAAGAAAGGTCTTTCGGGCTGCGTTGCGCCAATTCTGAGGTAATCTTTTTTAACGGGCGAAAAGCGCTGCTGACCATGGCAACCGTTGCCCCCATCAACAGCAAAAGCCCCAAGAGCCAAGGCAAGAGGTTTTCTTCCACCATTTCAAGGGCGGCCTCATTACGATAGTCCATTTCTTGCCCCACGGCCACGACATAATCTTCTGAGGCAGATTTCATCCACAGAATACGCCAGGCGTCATCTTTTTTGCCCCAAGTTTGTGTTACAAAGCCGTCAGCTTTTGGATCAAAAATAAAGAAACGACCGTTTTCATTATCATTAAAGACCATATTACCTTTAAGGTCAAACACGGCAAAACCGATAGCTTCATCTTCTTCTTCACCGTCATCTTCCAAGCTGTCAATCAAACGGTTGACTTTGCTTTGAGAAGCAGGTGAAACATTCGCCCAATCAACCAAAGCCAATTGTCTGGCAAGTTGGAGCTGATAAGTATCAAAAAACTCATCAAGTTGTTCGCGGCTTTCATTCCATGACAAAACCGCCGCTGTCAGCCACACCACCGAGGCTACGAGCAGAAAAGACAGAATCAACCGAACCTGTAAGCTGAGTTTTTTCATGCTTCCCCCAAAATATAACCGGCCTTGTTAATAGTCTTTATAATATTCTTTCCAAGTTTTTTGCGCAGATGATGCACATGCACCTCCACGGCATTGCTAACGACTTCTTCATCCCAAGAATAAATTTTTTCGGCAATCAAATCTTTTGAATAAACTTTGTTCGGATTAAGTAACAGCAGCTCTAAGAGCAGCAATTCTTTTGGTGCCAAAGTAACCTCTTTGCCGTTATACAAAACCTTACGGCTCTGCGGATTAAATTCAATGCTTCCATGATGAATTGTCGGGTTAAGTTGAGCATGGTTACGGCGGATAAGGGCTTTAAGTCTGGCGGCCACTTCAGAAAGCGCAAAAGGTTTTGCCAAATAATCATCAGCGCCGCTGTCAAGGCCCTGAATTTTGTGGTCCAAATCACCGAATGCCGTTAAAATTAAAATCGGTTCTTTGCGACCTTTGGCGCGCCATTCGCGCAAAATACTCATACCGTCTTGCCCCGGCAATCCGAGATCGAGGATGACCGCTTCATAAGGGGCTTGATACAAGGCCTCTTTGCCGTCCATGCCGTCCTTAAACCAATCAACGGTAAAACCGAGTTTGTTTAAGCCGGCATTCAAGCCGTCGCCGATTAGGCGGTCATCTTCAATCAACAGAATGCGCATGAGCACGACTTTCTAAAATTATTTTTTAATCACTTGGTCAACATCGATTTCAACATTCATGAATTCTTTGTCAACTTCGCCTCTGAGCTCAACCGTGTCAGACGGAGAAACCGGAACACCGTGCCATTTTTCATTGTCAATATCAACGGTAATGGTGCCGGTTTTGTCGCGGAACAAATATTTTTCACCGCCCAAATCTTTTTCAATGTTTCCAACCAAGATAACAGCCGTATCATCACTGAGCTTTTGAGCCTCAGCTACAGAAACCGGAGAAATTGTCGGGCCCTGAAACTGAGCCTGAGCTTGTCCGCTCAAACCAATAACAACAGCCATAGCGGTAACGGTAAGTAAATTTTTCATGATTTTATCCTCTCTCAAAAGTTAAATTACAATGTTTTTCCTAAAAGTCAAAGTCAAGATGCTTGGTAA
>CALXWF010000034.1 GCA_944392285.1 uncultured Alphaproteobacteria bacterium
GCTTAAAAGGCGCCAGAACCAATAACCTTAAGAATGTTGACGTTAAAATTCCGCTCGGCACACTTACCTGCATTACGGGAGTTTCCGGCGGCGGAAAGTCTTCTTTGATTATTGAAACTTTATGCAAAGCCTTAAACAAAGAACTTAATGACAGCCGCGAACCTGCCGGAATTTATGACAAACTTATCGGTGTGGAGAATATTGATAAAATTATTAACATCGACCAATCTCCCATCGGTCGGACACCGCGGTCAAACCCTGCCACTTATACGGGCTTGTTTACATATATCCGCGACTGGTTTGCCGGTCTGCCCGAAGCCAAAGCCAGAGGTTATAGCGCCGGACGGTTTTCTTTTAACGTTGCCGGCGGCAGGTGTGAGGCTTGTAAAGGTGACGGCGTGACCAAAATTGAGATGCACTTTTTGCCTGATGTTTATGTGGAATGCGATGTGTGCAAAGGCAAACGTTTTAATCGGGAAACGCTGGAGGTTAAGTATAAAGACAAATCAATTGCCGATGTCTTGGATATGACCGTTGATGAGGCTTTTGAATTTTTTAATGCCATTCCGGCTATTAAAAACCGCTTGGAATTGTTGCGCAAAGTCGGTCTTGGATATATTAAGCTCGGCCAACAGGCAACTACCCTTTCCGGCGGCGAAGCACAGCGTGTAAAACTTTCAAAAGAGCTTTCAAAGCGCGCTACGGGAAAAACCCTTTATATTCTTGATGAACCGACCACGGGTCTGCATTTCGAAGATATCAACAAACTGCTCAAAGTGTTGCATACGCTTGTTGACCAAGGAAACTCGATTATCGTTATCGAGCATAATCTTGATGTGATTAAAACTGCCGACTATATTATTGACCTTGGGCCTGAAGGCGGCGACGGCGGCGGCAGAATTATTGCCGCAGGCACTCCTGAAAATATTGTAAAAGTTAAAGAGAGCTATACCGCCAAATATCTGAAAGATTATTTGACACCTAGAAAACGTGCTTAGTAACGGTCAAATTCAGGAAAAAAGCGATTGGCAAGCATAATATTTGCTTTTTTATCGCTCAGTTTGTTGTTATGCAAAATGCCCTCTACCGTCAAGTAAAAAGGTGTTTTTTGGCATTTCTTGTCAAGATAAGCGACTATCACCTCGGATTTATCTTTATTATCGGCATGGCGATTTTGTAATACTTGCTCTTGCGCCGTTTCTTTATCCGTAACACCTTCTTTGGCATAAGCCGCATTGATTTCTGACTTTAACAATGCTTTTTTGGTCAAATACAAACGGTTAAGATTATCGTGTCCGATGTCTTGCCCGTTAATTAATTTTTTATACAGCTCTGAGACATAGACATCAAGCATCGCCTGATGTTCAACTTTATTTTCTTTGTTTTCTTGTTTGAACCAAGTGTTTAACTTGCGAATCTCATCTGCTTGTTTTTTATCAAAAATATCTACCAAGTCCTCACCTAAGCGGTTTACCTCTTTTTCAACCGAGCGAGATGTCCAAGGTTGGCTTTGCAGACGCTTGGCCAAATCTTTGACCTCTGCTCTGGTAAAGGAATTTTTGCGTATAATGGCCGCCATTAGGTTATTAAATTTGGCCGTATAGTGACGATTAACATTCTTCATGTCTTTGGCCTGATATAGGCGTCTGGCATAAGCTAAGGCCAAGACCTCTACACTGCGTTTGTGTATGGTATCTGCCTCTGGGACGGAATCATCAAACAAACTTCTCGGCAAAGTGTTGGGATTGGCAACTGCTTTTTTTTGTAAAAAATGATATAGATTGCTAAAATGAATAAACTTGTCATCTCCGACAGCTTTTTCTGCCGTTTGTAAAAGCAAATCTACATCAACGGCAAAAGTTTTTAGATCCATATCCGGATTTTGCTTAAAACGATTGCTCATATAAGCAAAGGCCTTTGGCGCATATAAGAAAGCATCGCCTCCTTGCATTTGTTCGGCTATCAGTTTTTGATAATTTTGCGGCTTGTATTTAACTTCAGGCTCAATATCGCTTTGCACCTTATTTTTCAAATAAGTTTCCAACCTTTCCCCTGGATTGATGCCATATTTTTTTAACTTATTTAAGGCGGTGCATTTTGTGGCAATATCCAAACGAAAATGGGAAAGATTATTATTAAGCAAATTGCGGCATAGTCTGACTCGATTGGGGTTGCGGCCGGTGTTGCGGATGAGCGAATTTACCAACCTCCAGAGAACTTTTTTGCTGAATTTGTAGGCATCGGCTTCTTTAATGTCTTTTCTTAAAATATTTAGCTGAGACTGCAAATAGCCTTCAATATTGGTATCATTATAGCCGTAAGGATAACGGCTCATGTCTTGTTCAAACTGAGCAATGCTTTGTTCTATGTCGATTTTGAGCTCTGCCATTTACCGCTCCGAATTTTGTGTCTATATTTTGTCATTATATATAAAATAAAATTTTATGCAAGAAAAAAGGAGCCCGAAAGCTCCTCTTCTCTTGTAAAGAAACCCTATTCTCAAAAATTGTAGTTAACCGAGAAACCAAAGAGGTGAATGTTTCCTTTGTAGCGTGCATGCAAATCACCGCGGGTGGCATCATTTTTGAGGTCAACCGTTGATTTTTCGGCACGAATATATGTATAGCCGGCATTAAATGTCCAGTTATCATCATATTTATATTCAACACCGCCCGAATACCAAATACGGTCCGTATCGGGAATACGCGGGGTACGGGTGTAAACATTAACCGGCGTTTGGTCAAAGGCAAGACCGGCTTTCAACTTCCACTGGTCATTTACTTTGTAGCTGGCACCGATAGAATAGAACCAAACGTCTTTCCAGTTCTCTTCAGTGATATTACGCAGGCCTTGAGCGCCGTGAATATCTAACTCTTCAAATGAAGACCAATAGGTTTTTTGGATTTCAGCCATAACCGACCATTTGTCATTGATGTCATGATAAGCACCAAAAGTTAACAAAGCCGGCGTTGTTAAACGAGCGCTGATGTCTTGGTCACGCATGGTCGTGGCAACGTTACCGGTCGGAATATAGCGGTCAAACTGAATCTTACCTTTTAATTTGTGCTTAACTTCACTACGGTAAGATACACCAAAGCGGGTGGACGGAGAATATTCATACAAAGCGCCCAAAACATAACCGATATCCGTGGTGTCACCTTTGAGTTTGGCATGGTTCAGATATTGTCCCAATGCAGGTACACCGACGGCATTTTTTAATTCTGCCGTAACATATTGGATATTAAAGCCGGCACCAATGCTCAAATTATTATTAAGGCGATAGGCAGCCATCGGCATTAAGTCATAAGTTCTTAAATGTGATAAGGTTCCGTGGCTGGCACCTGCCCAATATTTGCTGTAATCGGTTACCAAACCAAAGGGTGAGTTTAAGTTAATACCGACCGTGAATTGGTTATTTAACTGGTGTGTCAGAGCAAAAGAAGGTAAAACCGCTTTGTCTACGACATTATCCATCTCACGGTTAAAACCAAATTTGCTGCTTCCTTCATAGCCTTTGGTGTTACCGACAATCGCCGTGGCGCCCAAGGAAGCCTTGGTCCCCTGATGTCTGATAATACCGGCCGGGTTGTAAAATGAATAAGAAACATCTTCTGCGCCGGCTGTTGCACCCGCAAAGGCATTTCCCATTGCGCCAACAGACTGCTCTCTTAATAAAAAGCCGGCAGCATTGGCCTCAGAACACAAAAGAACCGTTCCGATAGCCGTTAAAGTCAAAAGTTTTTTCATAGTTAACACTTTTTGCAGTTAATCCAAATCGTAACATATGGCCATAAGGCGGCTGGAGAACTGTAACATTTTGTAACAATTATCAGCAAGTCGTAATATTTAGTCATAATATGTTACTGAAAGCGGTATAGACAATTTTTGAAAAAATTGCAATCCCTTTATTTATCCACCTCTGGAAAAGATAACAAATATCATTAAAAAACAACATATTACACCCACACTTAAAAGTATTGTCTGATATGAGACTTATTTTAACTTTACAAAACAGGCAGTTTCGGTTTACATAATAAGCTATATTTATTGAACTACCGGAGACTGATTTTGAGAAATTTAGTCAGATTTTGTTTGAGAACCGTCTTTCGCTTTTTGAAAGTCAGGTGTGATATTGCTGTTAATGAAAGCAATTTGCCTCAAAAAGCCGTTTATGTGTCAAACCATGTGTCATATCTTGACCCGATTATCTTGTTTGCTTTTCTTCCCGGAAATCCGGTTTTTGCCTTAAACGGGCATTTGTATCGCCGCAAGTGGATACGCTTTTTAATGCGCACGGCAGATATTATGCTTTTTAACCCGATTGAACCCGGAGATATTAAAGAGCTTATTGCCAAAGTTGACAGCGGCAGACGTTGCGTAATTTTTGCCGAGGGACGTATTACCGAAAGCGGAGGCTTGATGAAAATTTATGAAGCTCCGGGTTTGGTTGCCGATAAATCTAAGGCTCCGATTGTTCCGGTATGGATTAACGGCCCGCAATATGGCTATTTTTCAAAAACAAAAGGGAAACTTCCGCATCGTCCGCTTCCTAAAATCAGGGTTACAGTGAAGGCTCCGGTCAGCTTCAAACTTAAAGACGAACTCAGAAGACAGCGCGACCACATCAGTAATGAAGTGTATGTTATTATGCGAGAAATGTCGTTTGAGGCTTCTTACAACGACAATATTTCTCTTTTTGCCCAATTAATGAAAACCGCTAAGGTTCACTCAAAGAAGGGCATTTTCCGTCGTCCGACCTTTGTTGAAGATATTCAACGCGTGCCGAACTCTTATAAAGATATTATCATTAAGTCTTATGTGCTCGGAAAATATTTCAAAAAGCGTACTTTGCCCGGTGAGCATGTTGCCATGCTGTTGCCAAACTCAATTGCCGCCGTATGCACCTTCTTTGGCTTGAGTGCTTATGAAAGAGTGCCGGTTATGCTTAATTTTTCGGTCGGTGCCGCTAATATGGTTTCAATGTGCAAAACCGCCGTTGTTAAATTGGTTATTACCTCGCGTATGTTTATTAAAAACGCCAAAATGGAAAATGTGGTTGAGGCATTAAACGAGGGCGGCTTCAAGGTCGTTTTCTTGGAAGATTTGCGCAAAGAAATCGGCCTGTGGGATAAGATTAATGCTTATTTACGCTACAAAATTAAGCGTGTTCCGCATAAAAAGGGCGGAAACAAGAAAGCTGTTATTCTTTTTACCTCCGGCTCTGAAGGGGCTCCTAAAGCCGTGGTTTTGACACATGCCAATATTATGTCAAACATTAAACAGATGTCCTCTATTGAAACCATTAATATTACGGACACCGTGTTTAATGCTTTGCCGATGTTCCACAGCTTTGGCCTGACGGTCGGCACATTATTCCCCTTATTAGAAGGGGCAAAATTGTTCTTATACCCCTCGCCTTTGCATTATCGCGTGGTGGCTGAAATTATTTATGAAATCGGGGCCACAATCATGTTTGGCACCGATACATTCTTCCGCGGATATGGTAAAATTGCACATCCGTTTGACTTCCACAATATTCGCTTTATGTTTGGCGGTGCCGAAGCCGTTAAGCCCGATACGCGCAACATGTGGATGGAAAGGCTCGGTATCAGAGTTTTGGAAGGATATGGTGCAACCGAATGTTCGCCGGTTATCAGCGCCAATAATCGCATTTTTAACCGCTTTGGCTCTATCGGTAAATTATTACCCAAAATTGAGTATCGTATTGAAAAAGTTGACGGTATTGAAAAAGGCGGCGAGCTCGTTATTCGCGGTCCTAATATTATGGCCGGCTACATCATGCCGGATAATCCGGGCGTTTTGGTACCGCTTAAAGATGGTTGGTATCATACCGGTGACGTGGTTGAAATTGATGAAATCGGCTTTGTCTATATTAAAGACAGAATTAAACGCTTTGCCAAAATCGGCGGTGAAATGGTATCCTTAAATGCCGTTGATGAAATGGTTCGTCGCGCTTATGAGCAAGATAGCGAAAGCTTCAGCTATGGTGTGGTTGCCGTTCCGCATGAAAGCAAGGGTGAGCAAATTGTTTTGGTGACAAATAACCGCAATGTTACTCAAGAGGGCTTACATAACTATATTAAAGCAAATGCCATGTCTGAACTGTATTTGCCGCGCGTTATTCTCTTCCGCGACAGTTTGCCCGTTTTTGCCACTGGAAAAGCCGATAACGTTACTTTGAAAAAAGACGTTATGGAAGAACTGGGATTAACGCCCAACAAGGCAAACTAAGCTTCTTTGATTTTCTAAAAGCCTCCGATTTTGCGGAGGCTTTTTTGTTTAACTTTTTAGCCGTAAAATTTTATTTTCTTGATGATTTTTTGCTATTTCCATTGACTGAATAGGCAAAAAGGCTTATAATCTTATAGTGTGTTGTAATAAAAAGTATAGTAAGGTGAGCCTATGCATTTATATTATTTTTTCTACGCCGTTTTGGCTATGTTTCTATTAGCCGGCAGCGCTTCGGAAGCCGAAGCCCGGAGTCATTTTTTACCTGAATATCAGGGGTCAACAATTTCTTTTTCCGCAGATGAAAAACCGGTAACAAATTGTCCGTCGTCTTATATAACGGAAGATGAATGTAAAATTCAGGGAAAAGTGCCCGGAGGAGAAACTTGCAAAGACGGTTCGGGCATACATTATTCATCATGCCTCTGTCCGGAAAACTATGTAGCGGTAACGGATGGACATTTTTGTGCCGTCAAAAGTTGCAATCAGGATAATGTAGACTACTGCCCTGCTGATCAGTTGAAATGCGAAAATACATTTCAGAAATGCGGTATCGGCATGAAAG
>CALXWF010000035.1 GCA_944392285.1 uncultured Alphaproteobacteria bacterium
AGACATGACAAATTTAAGACAAGAGGTTGAAGCAATTACGGCTGCCGGAGCAGATATGCTGCACCTAGACATTATGGACGGACATTATGTTCCCAATCTGACTTTTGGCCCTGCCGTGGTTAAAGCCTTGCGCCCATACACCTCCATTCCCTTTGATGTTCATTTAATGGTAACCAACCCTGAAGACATGGTGCCTTGGTTTATAGATGCCGGTGCCGATATCATAACCGTACATTATGAGGCGGCCGCACATCTGGATAGGATTTTGTCGCAAATTCGCCAATCAGGCAAAAAAGCAGGCGTTTCACTTAACCCGTCCACGCCTGAAAATGTTTTGGAATATGTGTTAGACAAGTTAGATTTAATTTTGGTTATGAGCGTAAACCCTGGTTTTGGCGGTCAGAGCTTTATACCCTCTCAACTTGAAAAAATCAGCCAACTTAAGAGCATGATAGGCGGTCGTAATATCAAGATTGAGGTTGACGGCGGTATTAATCCGATGACAGCTGCCGAATGCATCGCCGCCGGAGCCGATATCTTAGTGGCCGGAACTTCGGTTTTTGCCGGCGAAGATTATCGCAAAAACATAGACGCTTTGCGCTAAGCTAAAGGAGAAAGCCATGAAACACACGATAATGGTTGTTGAAGATGAAGAAGCCCTGGCTCTGCTCTTAAAATATAATCTGGAAAAAGAAGGTTTTGACGTTGTGGTTGAATCTCGCGGCGGTAAGGTTGTTGCCGAGGTTGAAAGGACCATGCCTTCGGTTATCTTGCTTGATTGGATGTTGCCGGAGCTTTCCGGCGTTGAAATCTGCAAACTCATCAGAAGCAAGCCGGACATTAAGGCCATCCCCATTATTATGATGACCGCTAAAGGCGAGGAAGAAGACAAGATTAAAGGCCTGACCTCCGGTGCCGATGACTATGTAACCAAGCCTTTTTCCGTGCCGGAACTCATGGCCAGGGTAAAGGCCAATTTGCGCCGCGCGCCCGAGCCTCTGCAAGAAAAAGAGCTTAAGTTTGAAGACATCACCATGGATTTGGTTGAGAAAAAGGTTTTCCGAGGCGAAAGTTATGTCCACTTGGGGCCGACCGAATTTCGTTTGTTAAAAACCCTGATGGAAAGCCCCGGCAAAGTCTTTTCGCGTGAATATTTGCTCAAAACCGTCTGGGGAGACAACATTTATGTAGAATCGCGCACGGTAGACGTTCACATCAGACGCCTGCGCAAATCCTTAAATGATTTCGGCCCGGATTATATTCGCACGGTTCGTGCCACCGGCTATTCTCTTGATACGCATAATCTAGAAAATGCAGAAGAGGTTTAGGCTTTTTACAGCCATTTCAGCCGCCGCATAATCGTAAACAAAATCAGGCAGAGCAGCAGCAAAAAGATACAAACCCCCAAAAATGCCCAAGGGCTCTCGGCAAAAGGAATTCCGTTAACATTAATGCCGAGCAGGCTTGTAATCAACCCCAAAGGCAAAAAGACAACCGTCACGATAGAAATCATATACATGATTTTGCTCATGTTAATGCTCATTTTGCTTTGCAGTTCTTCATGAAACACGGCCAAACGATCGCGGGTTGTGTCCAAATCCTCCACGGCTTTGGTAACGGTATTATAAATTTCACGGATACGTACCTTGGCTTTTGCCGTAATCAAGGGGCTTTTTTGGTTATACAGGTTTTGAAAAATCTCTTTTTGCGGTGCAATATAACGGCGCAAAACAATAATCTGCCGTCTAAGACCCGAGAGCTTTCCACGCAGCTGAAAATCTGTCAGATTATCAACATCAACAACTTCTTCTTCCAAATCATCGCTGCTGTCATTAATATTTTCAATAACTTCATTAATTTCGTCGCTGAGGGCATTAATAATTTCAATCAAACAGCCGACAGACGAATGTGGTCCTTTTTTTTTTTTTTTAATTTCTTTTAATTTATTTGCAGCCGGCACAAAACGGTGAGAAAGCGTAATAATCTTTTCTTCATCGGCCCAAATCCGAACTGAAATCATATCTTCGACATCACTGCCTTTATTAAAATTAACGGCGCGCAAAATCAAAACCATGCCGTTGTCTTGCGTAAAAAAGCGCGGTCTGGTTTCATCATCACAGAGGGCTTCGGCAATGGTAGGGTCAAGGTGATAATCTTTGGTCAAAATCTCAAAGACTTGCGGGTCTTTATAATCAAGGTTTTGCCAAAAACAGCATTGCCCTTTTTGCAAGACCACGGCCTTATTATCGGGTAGGGGCGTTGCGCCGCCTTTGCCGTCCAAGAGCAAGGAAAATTCGTCGGTTTTTCTTTCGTCAGCCATGGTTGCCTCACATTTCAAAACAATATTTATCTTTATATAATCATTGTTAGAAAAATTTTAAATTATGGTTACTATAATCTAAAAGAGTAAAAAAAGAGGAAAGAGATGAAACTTTTGCTGCAAAGAGTAAGCCGTTCCTCGGTAACGGTTGCTGAGAAAAAAGTGGCGCAAATCGGCCGCGGGCTTTTAATTTTGCTTGGGGTTGAGGCGCATGATACCACCAAAGAAGCTGATTTTTTGGCGCGCAAAGTCAGCGATTTGCGCATTTTTGAAGATGACCAAGGCAAAATGAACCTGTCGATTCGCAATATCTCGGGTGAGTTTTTGGTGGTCTCACAATTTACTTTGGCCGGAGACACCTCACGCGGTAATCGTCCGGGGTTTGAAACAGCGGCAAAACCGGATATCGCCAAACAACTCTATGAATATTTTGTATCGCGCCTGCAAGAAACCGGCTTAAGAGTAGAAACCGGAATTTTTCAGGCAGACATGCAGGTAGAACTGATAAATGACGGCCCCGTCACTTTTATGTTGGAAAAAAGTTTTGCGGAGAATAAATCATGATGGAACAAGAAGAGAACCTCAACCCTGATGAAGAATTTGCCGGCCTTCTATATCAGTTAAAACGCCTGCCGTATAATGACATCAGCGGCATTACCGCCATTGAACAGGCGGTTTATCGGCTTTTGGCGGCATTTTCTCAAGACCTGCGCGGGCTAATCATATTATTGCGTATCAAAATTATGCTCGGAGATCACGCCAAAGCCGTGGCAACAGCCGAGCAAATCTGGGAAAAAGGCGGCAATCTTGATGACAATTTTGAAGAAACCTACATAGATGCCTTGCTGGACTTGGGGCTTTTGGAAATGGCCTCTGTCATGTTAAAGCCTCGGTTTGAAAATTTATCGGCTTCTTTGCCTTTTTTCTACGATGTTATGTTAAAATTCACTCTCATCGGCGGCAGTATTAAATTTTTAGACAAGCTGACGGCTTCGCCTTATGCGCCGCGTCGTGAAGACATGATATTTGACTTTATTGAGCTCTATCGCATGATGAACTACGGCGAACATTTTAAAAACATTATGAAAATCATGCTTGAAGTGAGCAAAAACTATCTTTGCGGCTTTGGCTTTAATTTTTATAATGACCGCGGTTTTACCGACCTTGAGATAGAGATTTATGTTGAAAAAGACGCATACCAAAATTTGGGCTTGTCCGACCTAATTGAAAGCAAGGCAGAAATTTACTGCACTTCGGCTTCCTGCAAATTTGCCAACAACTTGTCTTTTGTGGTTAAAAATTTTGCTGAGCGTCCGGCCAAAATTACGGCATAGACGGGGCGGCCGGTGTTATTACTTCCGGAAAAAATGAGTTTGAGCGTTTTTTATGCTCTTTGGCCTCAATTTTGTTTAAAATCGGCTCTGCAGCCTTAGATAAAAGTTTTTGCATCAAATCGGCGGCAACTTTTTGCGCATCATCAGAGCTCGCAAATAATACAAAACGGTTTTGGTGTTCGGTGGTAGAAGAGTCTTCTTCAACAAAATTACCACTGACGGAAACTACCATTTGCAGCCGATTTGTATTGCTGTTTATGGGGTCGACTTTGGCGCGTAAAATTTCCGGCGTAATAATATAGTCGGCCAAATCAGACTTTTCGGTCAACAAAACATATTTTGAATTTTGAAATATCTCTGCCAAAATCTCGCGATGTTGAGCAGAGCTTGCCCCGTTATAAAACTTGACCGGCGCAATATAAACCAAAGCCCGACTTTCGGCTGTTTCTTTTGGGGCTTCTAAAGCAGCAGGGGCTGAAGGGGCAGGTGTTGCAGGCTCACTGACGACAACCGGTGCCTCAATTCGCAACTTATCATTATTTTGTGCATTATTAACGGCATCTAAAACATAGCTGTCCTTAATATATCCGGTCACTTCAACACAAATCTGTTCTCCGTCCTGACGGGTGGTGCGTACATTCATATCCTCAAGGTAATTGTCAACAAGGTTATAAACCAACACATTAAAATCATGTGGATTGGTTTCATTCTTAATTTCCTTGAGCAAAGAAATGGTTTCAACGGCATTAAAAGCGGCTTTATCGGTAGCCCGAACCCTAACGGAAGACTTGGCTTCGCCGTCTTTAATCTTTTCACAAGCTGTTGCATAGACGGCAATGGCATCAGCATCAAGCGAGCTGCTGTCTACGGCCGCGCCTTCGGCCGCATTTGCCAAAGCCGGACATACTCCAAGACCAAAAACTGCGAGCCAAAGTTTTTTCATTTACCACCAGCTGCGATCACCGTTAAGGAGTTGTTTGATACTCTCTGACCATTGTCCGTAGACCACGCCGTTTTGGTCGACCAGTCGCAGATTATAGATAATAACCGGTGTTTCGGCGCCGGGGTTGGTCGCACCGTCCACCACGATTTCAAGGGCATAATCCGCCTCGCCAAAATTATTAACCAAAGTAAAACTTTGTGAGCCGTCAATAATATCGCGTGTCACTTTTCCGGCATAAGCAAAACCGTCCGGCAAGTTGGCATCAATAATTTGCATATCTTTAATATACAAGCGGGGTTTGGGGTTTTTGGCTGAAAGCGTGGTTGTTTGGTCAAGCATTTTGTTGGTGGCACGCGTTGCCACAATGGCATAAACCTGAGGCGCCACCGTGTCGGTATAAAAAACATCTTCATAATAAGGCTGTTCGTTTGCAGGCCGCATATTGTTTGAGTTAAACAAACCGCAACCGCAAAGAAGCAAAACAGTGCAAGAAACCGGCAGAAATTTATTCATGATTTTCCCCTCGTTACAAAAACTCTGTCTTCACTATAAAGCCATTTTAAATTTTTCTCATTATCTTTTTTTATTTATTCACTATTTGCTTTTTGCAAAAAATAGGCTAAAACAATCACACAATCGGAAGGAAACGACATGGTCATTACATACAGCATCATACTTTTGGGGCTTTTGGTCTTGTTTAAGCCTTTGCAGCGCAATCGTTTTTATATGTTGCATACGGCTTTGGTTATCGGGGCTGCTTATTATATTGAAACACATTGGTTTCGCGCTTCTGTTTTCGGCAGCAAGACGCTGTTGTTGTTTTTGGTCTTTCAGCTTATTTCCATTAATTTGGTAACTTTTATTGCTTATGGGGTTGACAAACGTGCCGCCCAAAAAGGCGAATGGCGCATTCCCGAGGCTGATTTACATACTCTGGAGTTTTTGGGTGGCTGGAGCGGCGCGCTTTTGGCGCAAAAATTTTTCCGCCATAAAACCAAAAAGAAGTCTTTTCGCACGGATTTTTATTTGGTAATTTTGGCTGAATTTGCGGTTATTGCCCTGATATTGCATTTTTTGGGCTTTATTTAAGCGCGGCAATCTCTTCGGCCAACATTTGCACTTCCAGCCAACGATTTTCCTTATTTTCAATAAGGCTTTGGTTCTCGGCCAGCTTTTGGCTGAGTTCATTAAAACGTTGCGGATTTTTTTGATACAAATCAGGGTTTGCAAGCTCGCCTTCAATCTCGGCATTTTCAGCCTCAAGCTTGGCAATCTCTTGGGGCAAGACCTCAAGTTCTCTTTGTTGATTGTAGCTGAGTTTAACGGTTTTCTTTGGGCTTTCGGCCTTTTCGCCTTTAGGCGCCGGGGTCTTTGTGGCGACAGGAGGTGTGTTTGTGGGTTTGCTCTTGAGTTTTTCCAAAAGCTCAGAATAGCTGCCGGCATTTTCAAACACGCTGCCGTCGCCTTTCATATAGATAACGGAGCTGACGACGCGGTCAAGAAAATCGCGGTCATGGCTGACGATTAAAACCGTCCCCGCATATTCGCTCAACACTTCTTGCAACAAATCAAGCGTGTCCATGTCCAAATCATTGGTCGGCTCGTCCAAGACCAAAAAGTTTGAGGGCTTTGCCAGCGTTGCGGCCAACATCAAACGATTTTTTTCGCCGCCCGAAAGGGCCGAAACCGGACAATGCGCTTGGTCGGGTCTGAATAAAAAGTCTTTCAAATAAGCCACCACATGCCGATATTGCCCTTGCACCCAAATATGGTCACCCTTATCGCAAAGTGTTTGCCACAAAGTCTTTTTATTATCTAAGCTGATGCGGTTTTGGTCAAAATAGGCTTCATCGAGGTTTTTACCGAGTCGCACACTGCCGCTGTCAGGGGTGAGTTTTTTGGTCAAAAGTTTAATAAGCGTGGTTTTGCCGGCGCCGTTCGGTCCGACAATGCCGATTTTGTTGCCGCGTAAAATACGTGTTGAAAAATCTTTAACAATTTGTCTGTCGCCGAAGGCTTTGGATATATGCTTGGCTTCAATAACCAGTTTTGAATAAAATTCGCCTTCATCAATTGTCAGGTTAACGCTGCCGACTTGTTTAATCTGTTCTTTTCTTTCTTGGCGCAGTTGCTGCAGGCGGCGCAGTCTGCCCATATTACGGCGGCGTCTGGCGGTAACGCCTTTGTGCAACCATTCGGTTTCTTCCTCAATTTTTTTATTCAGATTTTTTTGTTCAATAATTTCTTGTTCAATAACTTG
>CALXWF010000036.1 GCA_944392285.1 uncultured Alphaproteobacteria bacterium
AAAATCTTTCACCAATTGCGGCGGGATTACATTGTCTTCGCTGCCGACATAATGCACTTGCGGAATTTTTAAGAATTGGCTTCGATAACTTTCCAAATTCATAGATTCGTTAAGCTCGGGCAAGCTATGATACTTTGTCCAAGCCAAATGGTCCAAATTTCCGCCGATGGTAATAATTTTTTTGACATTCAGCCCGACTTTGGCGCTGGCAATCAAACCGGCCACTTGTGCTCCGCCGGAAAACCCGATTAAAACAACCGGATTATCTCCGGCAATTTGTTTCACAGCCTCATATTCGGCATTAATAACCTCAGGGGCAAAGCGTGCGCTTGTCCAATGTCTTTGAGAACAAATTTTACTCTTAACATATTGGCAAGGACGAGCCAGATACACAACATTTGGGCTTTTATCGCCGAAAGCAATTTTTCTGAGCAGCGTGCCTCTAGGGGTGGGGTCTTGAGAAGGTCTGCCATAAGCATTAAAAGCATAACCGTCGCCTTCAATATAAATCTTAAAAACCCCCTGAGGGTTATTTATTTTTTGCCAAGAGGCAAGCTCAAAATTGCGCGTTTTAATGATTTTATAGTTAAAATCATCTGGAATAACAAGACCTTGGCACCCGCAAAGCAATAAAATTATGGCAAATATTTTTTGCATCGGAAACTCCTTTGAGTAAAAACTATAATCTTATTTGCATTAAATTCCAGAGTGTTTTAAAAGATTTAACTTGATTCTAAAAGTTTTCTCAAGTAGAGTACACATGAGCAGAGATTCTGCTTAGGGCGTCAGAAACCCTTGAAAATACTAACAGTCGTGTGCACACGACTTTAAACTGTGCCGACCTCTGATTCTCATGGACGGATGTCGGCGAATAAGGCTCAGCCAAATAAGCCGAGCCGTTTGTTAGTATACGGTTTCTGAACATCCGCCCGCCTTTTTTAAGAGCGGGTTTTTTTTAACTTGTTGAAAAAAGGATGTTAAATCGTATGAGGAATAAACTTTTAGTCACAACGGCGCTTATTGCCGTTATCAGTGCCGCAGAGGCCAAAGCCGTTGAGCAAACGATTATAGCTTCGGGCGAAAGCAAAGAAATATCTGGTGAAACATTTTCTGGGTATGAAAGTGACGCACAAAAGGGCGTTATTCTCAATCAAGGAACGGCAGATATTAAAGATTCAGAATTTTTAAATAACACAATCACCAACCAAAACGGAGCGGCCATTAGCAATAATAAGGGTCAGCTGTCGGTAACAAATTCCACTTTTAGGGGCAACAAAGCCAAAGACGGCGGCGCTGTATATAATGGCAATTCAGGGAATATTTCTGAAATCTCCGGCACCTTCAGCAACAACACGGCCTCTAACCGTGGTGGAGCTATTTATAATTCGGGCTCGGGAACAATTAATAAAATTTCAGCCACGTTTGAAAATAACACCGCAGATAAAGGCGGCGCTATTTCTAATGCCGGAACGGGAAGCAGTGGCACGATGATTATTGAAAATTCAACTTTTACCAATAACCATGCGGTCACGGACGGAGGTGCTATTCATAATATGGCGGAAGGAAACATAACCCTTAAAGGCAACAATGTTTTCTCCGGTAATACAAAAGGCGATGGTGTTTTTAATGATATTTATAATAATGGCACAATTACCGTTGCCGAAGGTTCTCATCTAACCTTAGACGGTGGAATTTCACAAGCTGACGATGCTAAAGGGACAATTATCTTTGCAGATAATTCTCATTTAACGGTTAAAGTTGATAAAACAACAATTGATAACAACGTCACTATCGGCAAAGATGCTAAATTAGATTTAGTATTTGCAAACGGCTATAATGAAACCGTATATGATATGATTGAGGATGGTAATGAAGTAAAAGGCAATTTTGCCCTGACCAATGAGGATAACGGTCTTTATAAAATTACCAGAGACGAAAAAGATGCTCATAAATTTACGGTAGAAAAGAAGTCAACATCAGAAATAGCCGCTTCTACCGGAGCAAACGCCAACCAAGCAGGAGCCATTACGGCTATCACAACCGGCAACACCGGCAACGCAACATTTAATGCTGCGTCAGACAACATCAGCTCCTTACTGCAGTCATCAAACAAAGCAGATGTTCAGGCCGGCGTTGCCGCAGTAACGGCTTTGGCACCAGAGGTAGCGCCGATGGTTCAACATACGCAAACCGAGACTGCCAGTCAAGTTTTTGCCGCCGTCAGCACACGCTTAACCGGTGGCACGGTTTCAACCGGCGGAGAGGGAATGTCATCAGGTGATAATGTCTTTGAACGTGCGGCTTTGTGGGTTCAGGGATTGTTTAACAAATCAAAACTTGATGATACCTCAAAAGTAAAAGGCTTTGATGCAGATTCGACAGGTGTTGCCATGGGTGCCGAAAAATATATTACCGATGATACCAAGGTTGGTTTGGGTTATGCCTATACCACAACGGATATTGACGGTTTTATGAGAAACACCGATGTTGATACCCACACGGCTTTTGTTTACGGAGAATATAAGCCGAGCAATTGGTATGTAAATTCCATTGCTTCATATGCATGGTCAGATTATTCGGAAGATAAAAATGTCGCAGGCGTTGGCGTAAAGGCAGATTATGATGCTGAAACCTTTGGTTTGCAGGCAATGACCGGCTATGATATGCAAGTTAAAGGTTTGGGCTTAACCCCGGAGGTTGGTTTGCGCTATGTCCACATCAGCCAAGACGGTTACAGAGATTCTGCAGACCAAAAAGTCTCGGCAAATGACAGCGACATCTTAACCGGTGTTATCGGAGCCAAGATTAGCAAGTCTTGGACACTTGAAAACGGCATGAACCTCAAGCCGGAAGCGCGTCTGGCAGCGACTTATGACCTTATGAATGATGATGCCAATTCGGTCGTAACTTTGGCAAACGGCTCAGCCTATACGGTTGAGGGTGAGGCTTTAGACCGCTTTGGTATGGAATTCGGTGTCGGCGTAACCGCGGAAGTTAATGATAACACGGAACTTTCTCTTGGTTATGAAGGCAAATTCCGTGAAGATTACCAAGACCATACCGGCTTGTTAAATGCCAAATATAAATTTTAACTATTATTAATTCATAAGCACCAAAAAAACACCTTGTAAAAGAATTTTTGCAAGGTGTTTTTTTATCACCTTTAATATCTATCTAAAAGGATTATATGAAAGCCAAGTCAAAGGAAAAAGATGAAAAAACTTTGTTTGTTTTTGGGTGCTTTACTTTTAATTCAGCCTCAAGCATTTGCTTATGAGGAATATGGAATGTATGCCAATTTTAAACGCGTGGGGTTTGACCTTGGAACC
>CALXWF010000037.1 GCA_944392285.1 uncultured Alphaproteobacteria bacterium
GAAATAATTGGTTTTGGGCATTATTTACCTGAAAAAGTTCTGACCAATGATGACATGGCAAAAATTGTTGAAACCAGCGATGAGTGGATAAGCACGCGTACGGGCATAAAATCGCGTCATGTTGCCGCTGAAGGTGAGATGACATCTGATTTATGTATAAAAGCGGCGCAAATGGCCATGAAAAATGCCATTTGCGCCGCTTTTATACATAAATCAGATGTCAAAAAGCGGCGCAAATGGCCATGAAAAATGCCAATATCACAGCCGAAGACTTGGATTTGATTGTTGTCGGCACCATTACGCCGGACAATACATTTCCTGCTGTTTCAACTAAAATTGCCGGTGCACTTGGTGTTCGTCCGGGAACTATAGCTTTTGACTTGTCGGCAGCTTGTTCGGGTTTTGTATATTCCTTAACCATGGCAGACAATATGATTCGTTTGGGGCAAATCAAAACAGCATTGGTTATTGGTGCGGAAACTTTGTCTCGCATTACGGATTGGACGGATAGAAATACTTGTGTCTTGTTTGGTGACGGTGCAGGCGCTGCAGTTGTTCGCGGCTATGAAGGCGAGGGGACGATTGCTGATAGAGGAATTTTGAGCACACATTTATTTGCAGATGGTTCGCAATATGAACATTTGGTAAGCACGGGCGGTGTTTCCAGCACTAAAGAAGCCGGTTACATTTTCATGAATGGCAAAGAAGTATTTAAAAATGCCATCGGTTGTCTGACACAAGCAGCCGAGACGGTTGCCGCGCAAGCCGGAATTGCTGTTACCGACATTGATTGGTTATTGCCGCATCAGGCCAATTTGCGCATTATTGAAGGAGTCGGTCATAAGTTAAATTTACCGCCGGAAAAAGTAATAGTAACAATAGATCATCAGGCCAACACATCGGCCGCCTCGATTCCTTTGGCATTGTCCGAAACGGTTAATTCGGGCAAAATCAAAAAAGGTGATTTGGTTATTCTCAATTCCATGGGCGGTGGCTTCACATGGGGTGGCGTATTGGTCAGAATCTAAAGCGAATCGACCAGAAAAAGCTGTATAAAACTATAAAGAATATTCTTGTCAGTGCATTTTAATTTGATATATTGCCTGTACTTAAAAGAATATGAACCTAAAAAAGTAAGAGAGAGAAAGTAATGAAAACGATTACACGCGCAGATGTAGCAGAAACCATTTATGAGGAAATCGGCTTATCCCGTAAGGATTCGAGCGATATTTTGGATATGATTTTGGATGAAATAGTTCAAGAACTGACCAAAGGTAATGAAGTCAAGCTTTCTTCTTTCGGCACGTTTTCTTTAAGAGACAAGAAGGCACGCGCCGGCCGCAACCCGAAGACCGGTGTTGAGGCAGTTATCAGTCCGCGTCGTGTTATTTCATTCAAGCCTTCGCAAACCATGCGTAAAATTATCAACGCCTAAGGACTATCATGGTAGTAAACAAGAGCAAAGCCGCATTCAGAACCATTGCCGAAGTCGCTGAAGATTTGGGTGTGGCCACTCATGTTTTGCGCTTTTGGGAAACAAAATTTCCGCAAATTAAGCCAATGAAAAGAAGCGGCGGCAGAAGATATTATCGTCCGGATGATGTTCAATTAGTTAAGACGATTCGTGATTATCTATATGACAAGCGCTACACGATAGAAGGAGTGCAGAAGCTTTTTAAAGAAAAAGGCGTTAAAGAGCTTTTAGGGGAAGAAATTCAAAAGGATTTCTTTGCTCAAGAGGTAGAAAATTTGAACTTAGATGATTCGAGCCGCCATTTAATTACCGACATAATCGGTGAGTTAAAAGGCTTAAGAGAAGAATTAAACATTTCTTTAAGCAAAACGGCAAAATAATTATTGTAATTATAAAAAAGTTGATGTATATAGACTTTGCTTTGCAAGAAAAAGAGCAAGCGGGACGTAGTTCAGCTTAGGTGAGCGCTTGCATGGGGCTTAAGGCAGAAAAACATTCCGGCGGAAGGTTTTTCAACGCAAGGCGAAGTTTTGTTAGGGTGCGAAGCCGCGACAGCGAGCGAAGCAAGCGTTACAAAACGAGTGACCGCAGCGAGTTAGCGATTGCGTAGCAGAGCTTACGAGCCAGAGAAGAAGTCGGAGACTTCTTGCACCAAAGAATTATTAAGGAACATAACATAAACGGGACGTAGTTCAGCCTGGTAGAGCGCTTGCATGGGGTGCAAGAAGTCGGAGGTTCAAATCCTCTCGTCCCGACCAGATACAAAAAAGCCACCTGAAAGGGTGGCTTTTTTGTATCTGTAAGCGGGACAGGATTTGTTCCTCCGTCTTCTTGCAGTCCTAAGAGCTGTACGGGGCGCTTGTCATGGGCTTAAATGACAAAAATTCTCCGGTGGAGGATTTTTTGCATTTAAGTATAGTAACCGTTACCGCGCGAACAAGCGAGAGCGCCGGGAGCAAGGTTTACGGTTAGCTTGACCGAAGCGAAGTTAGCATTGCTCAAGCAATGCTTACGAAGCAAGAGCAAGAAGTCGGAGCAGTCCCCTGAAAGGGTGGCTTTTTTGTATCTGTAAGCGGGACAGGATTTACCCCACCGTCTTCTTGCAGACCTAAGAGCTGTAAGGAGTAAGAAGTTTACACAATCAGTCCCATTTGTTAAAAACAAAGAATACGGCCAAAAGGATAAGGACAAAGCCGACGGCATAGTTCCAATGAAAATCTTCTTTCAGATAAAAAATCGAAAATAAAACAAAGATGATAAGGGTAATAACTTCCTGCATCACTTTAAGCTGTGTAACGCTGAAAAAGTCATGACCGATACGATTTGCCGGAACCTGAAAACAATATTCAAAAAAAGCAATAAACCAGCTGGCTAAAATAACCACCCACAAACTTTGAGATTTGAAGCGTAAATGGCCATACCAAGCAAAAGTCATAAAAATATTTGAGATAGTCAAAAGAATAATCGGATAAAAACTGCGCATGCTAACCTCTCTAAAGAATAAAATAGCATAAACACAAACCTTATTAATGAAAGGTAAATATGCAGGTAAAAATACTTTTATTCTTTTGCATGATGTTTTATAAAAACAAAGAATAATATTTTGTTAGGCGCATAAGTTAAAAGAATGTATGAAGAAATTTTTGACAAATTAAGTCGTTCCAAATTTCGCAGCCGATTTTGTCTAAAGGCAGCGGACATCTCCTATATTAGGCAAAAGGGCAGGGAGACGATTTTCCGCCATGCCAAAGACTTTATTGCCAAAAGAATTGCGCCGGCCACAATTTCAAATGACGGCAAGCAAACTCCCATGAAAGGGCATCCGGTTTTTATTGCGCAGCACGCAACGGCTTGTTGTTGCCGAGAGTGCATTTACAAGTGGCACCATTTTCCTAAGGATGTCGAGTTAGATACCAAGCAGCAAGACTATCTTGTCGGTTTAATTATGGCGTGGATTGATAAACAATTGGAGCAACAACAATGATGACAGAAAACATCAAACAAAGTTTAGAACCGCAGATAAGTGCAAACACTAAGATAATGGTTATCGGCTCCATGCCGGGAGAAGAATCTTTGCGCCGACAACAATATTATGGGCATCCGCAAAATAATTTTTGGAAATTTGTTGCCGCAACATTTCCGGAAATAGAACTAAAACTGCCTTATGAAAAACGCCTGAGCTTATTGCTTAAACGTGGTATCGGTTTATGGGATGTTTTGCAGAGTTGTTATCGACAAGGGAGCCTGGACAGCGCCATAAAAAATATGGAAATAAATGACTTTACGCTACTTTCCGCTAAGGCACCGCAAGTTTGCAAACTTCTTTTTAATGGCAAAAAGGCTTACGAGACATTTATAAAAAGCAAAAATGTTGACTGGGCCGAACAAAATAAAATCGAGCTGGTCTTAATGCCCTCGACCAGCCCGGCCAACGCGTCGCAAACAAGAGAATGGAAATTGAATCTCTGGCGGCAAGAGTTGCAAAATTTATAAAAATTAGATATTTTTGCCCATGGCATAAGCCTCAGTCATTGCCGGTGTGTTTAAGATATCACCGCTTTGCCAAGCACCGACGCCGTAAATAACACCTTTTTCTCTGGCATCATCCAAACAATCTTGGGTAAAGCCGCGAAAGGCTTCTAAAGTTTTTTTCATATTGGCACGATTATTGTCAGCGGCGGCAACAATGAAGTAAAAATCTTTATGGCTTATTTCCGTATATCTCGGAACCGTACGGTCAATAAGGGTTTTCATTTGTCCGTTCATGCAGTAAAAATACACAGGTGTGGCCAAAACAATCACATCAGCTTTAATCATCTTGTCCAAAATTTCGGTCATATCATCTTGAATAACGCATTTATGCGTATTATTGCAGACACCGCACCCGCGGCAATATTGAATATTTTTATCATTAATATAAATTTTTTCCACAAGATGACCGGCATCTTCGGCCCCGCGTTTAAATTCATCACAAAGCAGGTCTGAATTTCCGTGCTTCCTAAAACTTCCGGAAAGGATAAGAACATTTTTTGCCATTTTATTTCTCCTTAAAAATTAATAAGCCAAATAATCAGCATCAGAGACAGGCTCAAGCCAAGTCGCCTGATTATTGGGAACATTGGTTTCAACGGAAATATGCGTAAACCAGCTTTGCGGAGCGGCGCCGTGCCAATGTTCAACATTAGGAGCGATTCGAACGACGTCTCCTTTATGCAAAATTTGAATTTTGCCGTTTCTTTCCTGATAACGTCCTTCGCCGGCCAAGACTAACAAAATTTGGCCGCCGCTGTGTTTGTGCCAGTTGGTTCTGGCCCCCGGTTCAAATGTTACGTTGCCGATAGGGGCGTTAAATGTTTCGTCATTATTACTAAGCATTGTCAAATATGTTTGCCCGGTAAAAAATTTTCCGTAAGGATTTTCCATACCTTGAGCAAAAATAGTATCAATTGGTGCTTGTTTCATTTCATTAGCCTTTCCTGTGAGAGTAAAAATTAAAGAACCAACCATAATAAAAGAAAATAAAAAAATTTTATGTTTCATGCCGCCTCCTGATTAAAAGAACGATTCTTTTTATATCATAAATTTTAGAGTTTACTCTAAGTCAAGAAGTTTTTATTGACAATCAAAATTATTTTTATACCTTAAGACAAAAGGAGAAACATCATGAACTACTCAATCGGACAAGCGGCCAAAAAGATGGGCCTGACAGCGCACACACTAAGATATTATGAGAAAGAGGGGCTTTTGCCTTTTGTAAAAAAGACAAGCTCGGGCTTAAGAATCTTTTCAGAAGAAGATATCGGCTGGCTACAAATGATAGAATGTTTGAAAGGCACCGGTATGCCGCTTAAAGGCATTAAGCAATATATAGATTGGTTTATTGAAGGAGATTCGCCCCTGCAAAAGCGTCTGGATATGTTTAAGCAACAAAAAATAAAAATAGAAGAGCAGATGCGTGAGCTAAAAAAACATATGGAAAAGATAAATTATAAAATTGCCTACTATACCGAGATGGTGGAGAATGGTTCGGATGGTGTCTTTGAACGTAACAAAGAACTGGCCAAAGAGCGCGCCAGACTCTTCGGCACCCCGGAAAGAAAATAAATAGACTAAAACGTATAATTAGCTATTTTGCTTCTTGAAGATAAATTATCTATTAGTCTTCTTTTGTTTTACGATTTTAGCTATATTAAATGAGAAAAACGATATTTTAGTAATTTCACTATTATCTTTTTCAAATTCTCTTTTCATAAACATCGGTAGGGCAAAAATTTCTAAAATTGTGAATTTTGTGCCATTGCCTTCGCGATGTATAATTTTACATAAAGGAAGTCCCATAAAGTATATTTTTTTCTTATCTTTAATTATGCTAAAGTCATCTTTTCTTCTGTATAGTACCTTTTTAAGAAATGGTATTTTTTGTGAACAGTAATAAAGAAAAGCTCTAAAACTAACAACATTCGGCTGCACACCGGTACGAAGATATTCATAGAAATATCTCCCCATCCGATCCCGAACAGATTTTAAACGGCGCGAGAGGGGTTTATTTTTGTCTTGATTACCAACGACTTTTCCTGTAAATGAACCTCGGAACAAATGGAATGCAACCACTTCATCATCTACAAGATATTTTTTACTTATTACCTGAAATGAGTGCAACCCGATCTTTTTTGATAAGTCCTTACATTCTTCTTGATCAAATGCAAGAAAGTTATCATTTACGTCTTCTGATGATAGGGCGTCACGTATTTTGTAGCCAACATCAAAAGAATATTCTTTATCTGGGAAGATTCTTAAGCTTTCTTCCCATTTTTCTTTGGAAGATTCTGCTCTAAAATCTAAATATTTGATTAATTGTAGGGGGTGTGCGCATCCATAGGCACAGGGAAAGCGACTATTTCCCAAGCCAACACCTCGCGGGTAGGGAGCGCCAATTGCAACCAAGCCTTGCTCTAAATAGCCCTTCATCCAACTCAAATAATTTTGCTTAACCCAAAAGAAATCAGGGTCATTAGCTAAAAAGTATTTGCTATTTGCTTTTTTAAGCGCCACGGTCATTGCCTCGCCGTGTTGGCCGCTTGCTGACTTTTCTTCAGGCTCATAATAAATAATTGAGATATTATTATAACGCTTCTGATATGCTTCTGTTAATTTTTCCAATTCTTTTTTTTCTTTAGGTCTGGAATTATCAACAATGATTAGATCAAATTCTTCCGGATTGTTAAACTCATATAATGCCTTTAATTGCCATTTCAGATAAACAGACGTTTTATAGTTTACAAAAGCTACGGTCCAATCTTTCATTTTTACCTCTTTTCAAATTGTTTTTTATTTTGGAATTGCATAATTACATTCATTGCACGGATACATCTTTTTACCGTAAACAGACAGCATTTTTCGCATGGTGCAAAGCTTTTTATTGCTGAATATATTTTTCAGAGAATCCTTTTTAATATTTCCTAATAACTCCAATATAGATTCAACATCTTGCGTAGATTGCTTTCATAATTAATGGCTTCATAATCTTTTTCGGACATTAATTTATTCGTATTTCCGTGCAGGACGGATGCCCAAAAATAAGGACGCATAATATGCTGAAATATATTTAAATATTTTTCACAAAAACAGATATTTTTTTCATCTGAAATATAATCATAAATGGAATTTTTAAAATATTCTGTTTCCTTTCCGAAATATTTTGCTTCTTGCAGAGTTCCTGAAGATATTGCATATAATTTTTTTAGACGTGGATTAGCCAACAAATCATACATATTCAATTCGTTGGGTAGGATTTTAACTCCCAATTTGGCAAACAAAGCTTCTTCGATATTTGGTGCTGAAGGATGCTTTTTGAGATAGACCAATTTATGTTCTGAAGTTATTCTTTTTATCTGGGGAATAAAATCAGCTATGGTATGATTTTTCCCATCAAAAATAAGAGAGGAATCTCCTTTGTTTTGTCCGCATATTAGGGCAAAGTCATACTCTGAAAAATTATTTTTCCCATGAACCTGACTACGTGCTTTCATTTGATTCGCTTTATAATAAATAGCCTCTTCAGGCAATTTATAGGGAAGCATCTTAGCAAATATTTCCGGACAATTTGTTTTGGCTCCAATTATCAAGTCATTAAAAAACTTTATGGAAGATATGCGTAAATCAATATATTTAATATTTAAAATATTAAAACATTTCAACAAAACTGGCGGTGTTTCATATCCGATAATCAATTTTGCATCTTTTAAGTATCGTCCCAGATATTCTACTGCCGCACAACTTGGTTCTGCCGCAAAAAGCCGCTCCCATTCATCGGTGTCAATCGTTTTACTAAACTTAAGACAGTCAGCCATGCTTTGGCTGTTAAGCTTTAAGAACTTTATGGCACTAAAACCGTTGATAGACTTCAGTGCCTTGTCTGTCTTAATAAAATCATCATTTAGCCTCCCTAAACCAGCATACTGCAAGGGGAAAGAGATAATCTCTTTGATAAAGTTTATAAAAGGCAGACAGGGCACAAAGTCTGGCCGAAAAACATCAGATATATAATAGATTTTTTCGTCCTTAACGGGCATATTTAATTACCTTTTCAGCTATATAGGCTCTGTCATCATCATTTACCCACCATCCTACAGGAATACATAAATGGGTTTCATTAAATCTTGTAGCATTGGGGAGCTCGGTATGAAATTCTCTAAACATGGAGTGCGTATCATTTCTAGCATGAACCTTAGAGGCCATAATTCCTTCTTCCCCGAGTTTTTTCATTAACTCATCACGATTGTTAACATGGAGTGTATATAACCAACAAGCAGATTTTCCATCCGGATTTTGCGGAGCAATCGTAATAGCTTTTTCGTTTTTAAATGCTTCGTCATAAAAACGCGTATTATCGCGATGACGTGCCAAAATTTCTGTTACATGAGCAAAGTTTGCAAGACCAACGGTGGCGCAAACATCATTCATATGAAACTTATATCCGGCTTCTCCGACATCCAATTCGCAACGAAGATCTATTCCTTCTCTAATCGTGCGATCGATTCCATACCAACGCAATAATTTAGCTCTTTCATAATATTTACGTTCCTTGGTAAGCAAAATGCCCCCGTCAACACTTGTTACATGTTTAATGGCTTGCAAGGATATCATGGTAAAATCAGAATGATTTCCAATCATTTTACCCTTATATTCCATCCCCATGGCGTGAGCGCCGTCTTCAATAGTCTTAATATTGTGTTTTTTTGCAATAGCATTAATCTCGTCAATCTGACAAGGATTCCCGCCCCAGTGTATCATGGCAATTGCTTTCGTATTTGGGGTAATTTTGCGCTCAATATCTTTAGGATCTATATTTCCGGTCAAAGGATCTACATCTGCCCAGACAATCTTAGCGCCGTTTGCAATAATCGGACAGTTTGTCGCCGTACATGTAATCGGGCTGGTAATAACTTCACTCTTGTTATCATTGTAATAGCTCTTGGGGCGATCTGGATTAATGGCCATTTGATACGCCAAATGCAATGAAGATGTACCGCTATTTAGCGTCAGCACATTTGGGTTCCCGAGATATTCAGCTAATTTTTGCTCAAACTCTGCGACTTTAGGACCTTCTCCAATATAGCCGCTATGCAAAACCTCTAACAACGGTTTATCAACTTCCTTAGCCATAAAGACCTTAAACAGGGGTATCTTTCTTTCAGTTCCCATTCTTATATTCTCCTTTTAAAATACTCATCATAATGTAGTCATGATATTCTCCGGATCGAAAAACCGCCTGACGTTGGCGACCTTCCTCAACGAATCCTATTTTCTTGTATAAATTTTTGGCAACTTCATTATTTTCCATTACCAATAACCATAAACGGTACATATTCATCTCGTTAAAACCTAGATGAAAAATTAAACCGTACATTTTCTTAGCGTAACCCTTGCCTCGAAATTGCGGCGATATATCTCCTCCGACACACATTGAACGATTGATAAAATCTATCTCTGAGATTCTAACAAGTCCTACACGCTCCCAATCCTTAGCTTCTGTTACAAATTTCTCAAAAACTAAAAATTGACGTGTATTATCCGTTTGCAGGCCTTCAAACCAACGTTTCTGACGCTCCATATTTAAAAGGCAAAATGTACCTAAAAAACGGTTGGTCGAAGAGTCTTCACGAAGATTTAAAGCAAATTCCAAATCCTCTCTTTCTAATAGGCGAATTCTGAAGCCATCTTTCTCAATCATAATTTTTCCTATCCATAAAAAATAAATATTTTCTCTATACATATTTAATTAGATTAATGTTGTCAATGCATAATATAAAAATTGTAAAAATATTTTTAATAAACCTATCGGTGAATAGTTTCAAAGGGTGTGCAAAACTTTGCTGATATATTTATGCCATTTATAAAATAAAAATCAAGATGGGTGAGAGGTTATGGATATAAATAATGATAAGACAAAGAAATTTAAATACCTTATAGCTCTTTAATCGGGGGGATGAATATTTATATATAAGGACCGAAGGAGAGGACCATGGTATTTTTAAATGCATCAGAAAAAAATAAGAGATTTAAAAATTTTTTACAAAGTATCTGGAACTTTTTATTAAGCCAGACCGGAACTTTTCTGATAGGGGTTTCGGCAATTGCGGTGGGAACTTATCAGTTTTATATTAACAAGCCGATATTAAAATACCAAACGGCTCTGACCAATATTGTGTCTTCCGTTAATGATAATGACCTCAAAGTCACGATTAAAGAAAAAGAATATAAAGATCTATACCAGACGACGGTTGTATTAAGTAATAACGGAGAACAGGCCTTGGCCGGCGAAGATGTTTCAAAAATCGGCCACGACCCGATAAGAATTGTTATTCCGAAAAAGGCCAAAGTCGTTTCCTATATTTTAGATAAGAATCAGACAAGCCCAGAGGTGTCGGTAAAGCTTGTAGCGATAGAAGGAGCCATCGTGCTTGATTTTGACTTTCTGAATCCGGGCAGCCAAATCGCCGTAACCTTATTGCATGAATATCCTGATACAGACTTTGTTATTCGCGGTTCGGCCCTAAATGTCACTTCCATCGGCAGAGAATGGAACAAAACGGAAGAACGAATTTTTATTATTTCTTTGGTGTCTGCTTTTTATATATTCTTTATAGCGGCTTATATCCTTCGTCGAATAAAACGTCGGCGGTCTTGACATCGGGGGCGGTTAAGCTAAACTTTCTCCAAACGGAGAAAAAAGATGAATTTAGAGAAAAAACTTGCAGATTGGCAAAAGCAAAAATTTCTCACGCCCAAAGCGGCTGAGAAGATTCTGAGCTATGAACGACACAAAAAAGCAAACGAGTTTAGCTATATTATGCTGGGGCTCGGAAGCTTTTTTATCGGGGTCGGCCTTATTGCACTAATTGCGGCCAACTGGGAAAATATCAGTGCCGGCATAAAACTTGGAAGTGCGGGCTTGTTATTGGTGCTGTGTGCTTGCGGTATCTACATATGTCATCTTAAAGGCAAAACTCTTTTACAAGAGATTTTGTTGTTGCTTTATGCTTTGCTGATTTTGGCGACAATCGGTTTGGTCGCACAGATATTCCAATTACAGCCCGAAGGCTTAAAGGCTTTTGTGTTCTGGAGCCTATTGTGTATACCTTTGCTGCCTTTGAGTTCCGCTCAACCGCTTTCTTGGGTATGGATACCGACTTTTTTGATAAGTGTATGTGAGCAACTTGGCCGCCAAACATGGTATCAATCTTGGCAGAACTACATTTCCGATAACTTTGCCGCAGGTGAGGGGCTGTTTGTTCTGTTTTTGCTGACGCTGATTTATGCTGCCATACCCCAAAGATTAAAAGGGCAGGCCTGGTATAAATCTTTGCAAACTTGGTTAATAATTGGCATAAGTATGATTGCAATATATTTGGATGTTTTCCAAGGATATTATGATGCCGCGGCAGAAGAGGCTGGCTTAAGCTCGGCAGGAATTTTTGCCTTGATGCTTATAGCCTTGGCCGCCATAAATCATTGGCAGAAACAATCACAACAAACCGCTTTGCTGATGGCTGTTTTGCTTTTGTTTTCATTTTTACTGCAACAAAATGAAAGATATTCGCTTATAAACGAGCTGTTAAGCTTTATTATGACTTTGTCTTTATTGGCGGTGGTTTTGTTTTATGCCTATCGCCTTGCAAAGCCGCGCCTGATTAATCTTGCGGCCGGTTTAATAGCATTAAGGGTTTTGTTAGGGTATTTTGAGCTCTTCGGAACTCTGAGCCTGACCGGTTGGGGCTTTATTTTGTCTGGTTTTGCCATTTTCATCTCTTGGGGAATATGGAAAAAAATTGCCTCTTTATCCCCAATCGATAAAGAGGAGAAAACAAATGCTTAAAAAATATACTTATCTTATCTGTTTAATTATGCCGATTATAATACTTTTGGGGTGGACGTTTTCACTCAGCTCGGCACAAAAGGACGGAACCGAAATTGTTTTGGTTGTTAAAGGCTATGATCCAAGAGATCTGCTTTCCGGCCATTATTTGTTATTAACGCCGGATTGGCAAGCAACGGATTGCGGTCAATTTGCGGAAGGACAATGCCCAAAGCAAGATTTTTTAAAAATCTATAAATATTACATTCCTGAAGAAAAAGCCGAACTCTTGGAACAAATTCTGCAAAACTCCAAAGAAGTCACGGCTGCTTTAGTCTTTGCAACAAACAAAAGAGAGGGATATGTTATCCGCGATTTGCGCCTAAATAACATGCCGTGGCAACAATGGCTTGAGGCCAATCATCACGAGCAAAACCGCAAAAAATAACTTGCAGTTAGGGGCAATATTGCTATCTTAAGAAAAAAACAGCCGCAAAGGAGTATAAAAATGACGTCTTCTCCCCGTATATCCTTAATTGTTTCTCTCTACAATGCCGAAAAATATTTACGTCCTTGTCTGGATTCGGTGAAAAACCAGACTTTTAAAGATTTTGAGTGTTTGTGCGTAAATGACGGCTCCAAAGACAACACGGCAGACATTGTCAAAGAATATGCGGCACAAGATGCACGTTTCAAACTCATCACCCAAGAAAACGGCGGCTGCTCGGCTGCCCGCAACACCGGCTTAAAAAATGCCGTGGCACCGTATATCGCTTTGTTGGATCAAGATGATATGTTGCACCCCCAAGCCTTTGAAACACTTATTTATTTGATTGAAAAATATCAAACAGACGTCGCCAGTTTCTCATTTGTTGAAGTGCCTGATAATTTTGTGCTGCAAAACCCGCCGCATTATGATGTCAGCACTTTTAAGGCAAGGGTTTCAAACACCCCGTTTCAAGACTTCTTTACGCGCAAAAAAGGCGGTCAGGTTGAAGTTTGGACCAGACTGTATAATAAAGAGGCCATTAAGGGAATAGAATTTCCGGTGGGCGTCCAACCGGCAGAAGATACGATTTTTACCTTAAAAGTGCTTGACAGAATCAAAAATATCGTTACGGTAGAAGATAACTTGCTTTATTATCGTGATAGTAGTACTTCTGTCATGAATATGGGCAAGACCAAAAGATATGTTGAATCTCACCTTTTGGCCGGGCAGATACTCTATGACTATTTTGTCAAAGGCGGGCGTCTGCAGGGGCAAGACTTGGAGAATATGCGCTTCTTTATCACGCGCTTATTCTACAAAACTTGCATTTCTCAGGCCCTAAGAAGGATACCTGACGCCGCCTTGCGTCAAGAGGTTTTGGCTTTATCTCGGCAAAAATTTGCAGAGTTTGAACAAAAACAAATGTTTTTGCCCTCAAAGCTGAAATTCAAACACCGTTTGGCATATCGACTTTTTATGAACCGTTATGACACTTTGGCCCGCTTTTTTGCCTGATGAGAAAGAGAACATGAATACCAAATTCACCATTATTGTTGCCAGCTACAACTATCGTCGATATATCGGACAAACTTTAGATTCTATTTTGGCACAAACATATAAAGATTTTGAGGTCTTGGTGGTTGATGATTGCTCTCAGGATGACTCGGTTTCGCTTATTAAAGAATATTGCCAAAAAGATGCGCGTGTGAGACTGATAGAAAATGACAAAAACTTAGGACTGGTGCGCACGCTTAAAAAAGCCGTTTCTTTGGCACAAAATCCCTGGTTGGCTTTTTGTGAAAGTGATGACTACTGGACGCCGGATTATCTGGCAGAAAAGGCCGCTTATATCAAGGCGCATCCGGAAACTGCCATTGTGGTAAACGATGTCGCTTTGTTTGGGGATGACAAAGCCATGGCAAAGGTAAAAAAAGAGCGTGTCTCTTTTGAAAAATTAAAAAAATATCAAGACCCTCGCTCTATGTATGCAGACCTATTTTATCATAACATTATTCCCACTTTTTCTTGTGCGGTTGTGCGTAAAGACTTGCTTGAGGCCTGTGATTTTAATCCGGTGCAGCCGGCACTGTTGGACTGGTGGCTGTGGCGGCAACTGGCCCCTGATTATAAGGTTGGTTATATTGATAAAAAACTGACATTTTGGCGCATGCATGACAACAGCTATATCCGCCGTCACCAAGAAAAGGGCAAAGAACTCAGCCGTCAAATGTTTTATGCCAACAATCGGTTGATTGCAGGCAAAGGCAGATTAAAATTTTATCTTACATGGATGAAAGCCTTTGTTTTAAAGCATTTTGTCCGGGTAAAAGTAACCAAAAATAACCGTCTGCTCATCAGAGTCTGTGCTTTGCCGATTTGCAATATCAAGCTAAAAAATCAAGAAAAAGACTAATCACCAAAGAGAAAATATCCTGTTGCAAAGGAAGTGGTTTCTGTTATACTCTCTGGCATCGTAATCAAACTTTTGCAGGGAATAAGACATGAAAAGAATCTTGCACGTCGCCAATTTCAACCTCTTTCGCTTAAAGAAATGCTATCTTAATTCCATCACCTTAAAAATCAACAACGGCCTGATACGCCACGGATATCATGTTATCACTTATCCGGACAGAGATTTATGCCGAATGTTTGGTTTTGGGCATATGAATTGGTTCGGTCGCCGCAAATTGCAAAATCATCTGATAGAATTTGCCAAAGCCATGAAGCCGGATGCCGTGATTTTAGGCCATGCCGACACGGTGGAGCAAGACACCTTGTTTAAGCTGCGAGAGCTGTTTCCGGATTTGAAAATCTTGCAATATAATGTAGACCGCATTGTTCCCGGCATTACCGATAACAATATTGCCGCCATTAATTCCAAGTTAGACGCGGTAGATGCCACCATCATCACCACGGCTGAGCGCAAACTTTTGGATATGTTTAAGCGTGACGGCAAATTTGTCGGCTTTTTCCCCAATCCGGTAGATGATTCGATTGAGCGTGAAAATGCCTATTTGCATGAAAATTTGCCCTATGATTTAATGCTTTGTGTTGACAGAAGCGTTCGTCAGTTTTGCGGCAAATATGTTCCCTGTGAAGAGATTATTGCCGATATTCGCAAACAAATTCCTGATTTGAAATTGTTACTGGCCGGCATTGATAAACATCATTTGCTTGAGGGCGCGGCATATCAAGACGCCCATGCAACTTGTGCCATGGGTTTTAATCTGAGCCGTATTAATGATGTTTATTTATACAGCTCGGACCGTTTGGCTCATAGCGTCGGCAACGGTCAATTAGCGGTTTTGGATGATCGTACCGGCTATAAAGACATTTTCTCAGATGATGAAATGTGCTTTTTCCATACCCCCGAAGAGATGATTGAAAAGGTTGCCTATTATCATAAAAACCCGCAGGAAAGAATGCGTGTTGCCAAAAACGGCGCTGAAAAATATCGCAAACTGTTTAATGAAAAAGTTATCGGGGCATACATTGCCGACATTTTGTTCGGAGAACCGACTGCTGATAAATATTTTTGGCTCGGGCTTGATAAATAGGAGGTCTTATGAGCAACATACAAGTATCTTTTGTCATGACGGTTTATAATAAAGAAAAATATTTGCCGTCGGTTTTAAAGGCTCTGACCAATCAAAGCGGGATAGGAGAGGCCGAATATATTTTTTGCGATGATGTTTCAACCGATCGTTCGGTAGAAATTATTGAAGAATATATGAAAGATTTTCCGCATGTAAAAATTTTTAAAAACACCGAAAACAAAGGTCCCGGTGTGCGCATCAATCAAGGAATTGAGGCAGCGGAAGGTGAGTATATCCGCATGTTAGACTCTGATGACATGTTTCCGTTAAACTCAACCGAAGTTATGTTAAAATTGGCACAAAAGCATAATGCGGACATCGTTTACGGCAAATTTACCCGCACCTATAAGCCGGCAGAAGAAATTACCGCCGAACACATGAATGAAGATGTAAAATATGTATTCCATAAAAATGCTTTAGAGAGTGTTTTGTGGGGCAAATATACCAGAATGGGGCAACTGATAAAGGCCGATGTCTTGAAAAAAGCCGGTGGGGCTCACCCGAAAGTCTTTATTCAAGACGAGTCGATTCCCTTGCGCGCGGCGCTTTATGCCACCAAAGGCATTATTAAGATGGATGCCAATGTTGTTTTGGTGCCTTTGGAAGACGGCAATCTATCCGGCAGCAAAATCCAGCTCGATCATGACAGATTTTTAGCCTATTACTATATGTTAACTGAAAACCCGGGGTTAAAACCGCGCTATTTGGCCAGACTAAATCAGCGAGCGGTTTCTGCTTATTGGAAATATTGCCGCAAGGTTAAAAAACATCCATATTTCAGTGCAGATTTTTGGCGCTATGTGATAAGCAAAATTTTTGCCCCCAAGCCAGATATGGCCTATTTGGAACAAGCCAAGGCAGATTTTTTAAGTAATCCGAAAATTTTGCGAGTAAAATAAATGCGCTTGGGTTTTTCATCAGAAGTTTATCCTTTAGAAACGGCTGATATTGCAGCACTGCCGGATTTTAAAGAGAAGCTGAATGTCACTCTGCCGCAAGATAAGATTATTGTTTTGCTCGGCGATGACAAAAAAGGCACGGATGACTATTTGCTCACGGGCCGAGATTTAGTCACAAAAGCAGTCGAACAAGGGCAAGATAAAGTTAAAGTAAGACTTGCGTTTGATGTCAGAACACCTTGTTTTGATATATTTTCCACCATGATAAAGAAAAAGCGCGAAAAATATGAATCTTTTTGCCGCCGCATTTATCATATTGACCCGCATGATATCCGCCGCATGAATATTGAGCGCAACTTCAAAACCAAGGAAACGGCATATAATAACACCAAAAAACGCTGGTATCTGCCGCAAGAAGAAAGAGATAAAAAATATAACAAATTGTTAAATTCAATCAAAACCCATGGGTATAGAGATGATTGTCCGATAGAGATAATGCTTTGCCGCAGTTTTGGAGTCCAAGACACGGTGCATCAGGGGCATCATCGCATGGGAATAGTATTAGAATGCGGGCTGACCCGTATTTCCGTAAAATTTAAGGCAGCCGGTTACACGCCAAAGTTTTTACATTGGCTGTTAAAGCCTTTGGCGCGCCATAAATTGCAATCAAAACTAAAAAAATAAAGGGACTAAGATGAAAAAATTTCAGCTTCCGTTGATTTGGTTTAACTTACTTTTTGCCATATATACGGTTCTTGCCTATAACGGCGTTTTTTTTCAAAAATTAAATGAGATATATGCCTCGACGGCAGTTATAATTGCTACGGCGCTTGTCTTAATTGCGGTGCTGAATTTGCTGTTTAATTTGCTTTTTTATCGGTATACGACCAAGGTCATTGCCGTTTTATTAACCTTGATCAATGGTTTGGTACTTTATTTTATGATAAATTACAATGCCGTAATTGATAAGGTTATGCTCTTAAACGTTATCCAAACAGATGTTTATGAAGTTGAAGATTTGCTCGGTCAAACCTTTTTCATTTACTTTGGCGGTTTTGGCCTTTTGCCGGCCGTCATCATTGCACTTTTGCCCATAGACTATGAGCAAGGCAAGTGGAAAGGGCGTTTAGCCAGCATGGCGGCCTCGGTGCTTTTTGCCGGAGCTTTGTGCGGTTATGGCTATAAAACAACGGAAGATTTGGCCAGAAACCAAAAGCCCATTCGTTATGCTTTGGTTCCGAGCAATTACATCGGCTCAACCATTTCGGCTATAAAAATGCAACGCAAAAAAAGCTCACACCCCTTTGTGCAAATTGCATTAGATGCCAAGCGGACGGATTATTGGGAGAAAAACGGCAAAAAGAACCTTTTTATCTTTATTGTCGGAGAAACCGCGCGTGCCGCCAATGATTCGCTTAACGGATATGCCAGAGATACCAATAAACCGTTAAAAGAATTTTCCGATGAATTGTTATATTTTTCAAATGTCCGTTCATGCGGCACATCAACGGCCGTTTCGGTTCCTTGTATGTTTTCCAAAGACGGCAGAAAACAATTCAAACCCGGCAGTGAAGATTATACCGAAAACTTCTTAGATATATTGGAAAGACTTAATTTCAAAGTCTTTTGGCGTGAGAATAACACCGGCTGCAAAGGCAACTGCGACAGGGTGGAGGTTGAAGATGTCTGCCTTGAAAAAAGTTGTTATGACAAAGTGTTAATGGAAGGTTTGGCAGAAAAACTGAAAGGTTTTGAAGAAGAGGACATTTTTGTTGTCTTCCATCAAAAAGGCGTGCACGGTCCAAGCTATATTGACCGTTATCCGGCAGAATTTGATGTCTGGAAACCGGCTTGCCAAGATAAAACGGATGTAAAAAAATGCACCCCGGAAGAACTGGTCAATGTTTATGATAATGCCACCTTATACGGCAGTCAGGTCATGGCTGATTATATCCGTGAGTTAAAACGCTTAGGCAACGACTATAACACCTTTTTGATTTATGCCTCAGACCACGGAGAATCTTTGGGCGAGGGCGGGTTTTATCTGCACGGCCACCCTTATGATGAAGCCCCTGATTATCAAAAACATATTCCGATGATGGTTTGGATGTCTGAGAGCTTTGCCCAAAGCTTTAAGATTGATCAAAACTGCTTAAAACAACAACTTGCTAAGCCTTATTCGCATGATAATCTGTTCCATTCCATGCTTGGCTTAACCGGTGTACAAACGGCAGAATATAATCCGAGTTTAGATATTTTTGCCGCTTGCCGGATAAAATAGCGAGAAGATGCTCATAAAAAACCCTGCAAATTGCGGGGCTTTTTTTATTGGGCTTTGGCGTTTTGTTGTTTACGCTCAAGTTTCTTTTTCCATTTTTGTTTAGCATATTGTTGCATATCGGCGATTTCATCAAATTCATCGATAATTTCGCGACCGAGAATGGTTTCAATAATATCCTCAAGCGTGATAATTCCGACCCAAGTGCCGTGTTGGTCAACAACCAAGGCCATATGGTTGCGGTCTTCAAGCATGCCGGACAAAACTTTTTCAAGGCGGGCTTCGCTGTAAACGCTGCGCATGGAGCGGCGATAGCTTCCGACTTTTTCGGTTTCCTTGGCTTTGGCAATGCAGCCTTTATGAATATAGCCGTCAAAGATTTGTTTTTCCTCATCAATAATCGGATAACGAGAGAAAGGCGAGGTCGCCACCAGTTTGGCAAAAGCCTTCATGGACATATTGGGTTTTACCGTATTAACGACAATTCTCGGGGTCATAATATCTTTAACCTTAATTTGATAGAGGTTTAAGACGTTGCAAATGACTTTATATTTGTTATCGTCCAACACATTACATGTATTTCCCATTTTGGCCAGAGCCTTAATCTCGTCTCTGATACTGGAAGTCTCATCAACTTTGGCAAACCAGTTTGTAATAAAGCGAGAAATATAAAGGAAAGGCTTCAAAGTTACAATCATGATTTTAAGGGTAACCACCATGGAAGGAATAAGCTGTTTCCAATATCTGGCGCCGACGGATTTCGGCAAAATTTCAGACAAGACCAAAATGGCAAGGGTCATAATACCGGAGGCAAGCCCCAAATAAGCCTGCCCGTAGAGCGCTGCGACCTGAGCACCGACACCGGCGGCGCCGACCGTGTGGGCAACCGTGTTTAAGGTAAGAATGGCTGCCAAAGGCTCATCAATATTAGATTTCAAATAAGAAACCTCCCGAAAGAGCTTCGGATTTTTATCTTCAAGCTGAGCAATATAACTTGGAATAATGGAAAGAAGAGCGGCTTCCATAACCGAACATAAAAAAGATATACCAATCGCC
>CALXWF010000038.1 GCA_944392285.1 uncultured Alphaproteobacteria bacterium
TTACCGAGAATCTGATTAATGTTTTGGAAGAAGGGGCGGATAAGCTCACCCTTGCCGATATGAATGAGGAATCGGCTAATATGCTGGCTTTACAGACCAGTCAGCAATTGGCGATTAATTCACTTTCCCTCGCCTCTCAGGCAGCGCAGAGCGTGTTGAAGTTATTCTAAAATTTGACTGCTTCGCAGGGATTTGAGATGCTGAACGTTCCACGTCCTGTAGGGCGTGGGCTTCAGCATGACAGGAAAGAGAGAGCTTCGCAAGTCGCACAATCTGTTTTGAAATTGTTTTAAGGGAATAAGGACTGCTAAAGCAGTGTTTTTCTGGATTCCAAATGTGCAAGCTCCCGTTGGAACTGGCCTTTGGAATGACAATAGAGCCACTCAAGCAATGCAGTCTGAACTTTAGTTATTTTAAGCATAAAAAAGCCTCCGCAACAGGAGGCTAAAATTTTCAACAATCGGAGAAGTATATATAAAAACTTGGGTTCTTATTCACGCCCTCTGTTATTTGCAAGTCCTAATGAAATTTGATTATTTGTAATTTCTTTCTCTGCTGCCTCAACAACACGCTGCGCAAAATTTCCATCAATATTCTGACTATTGCCGCTTGCCAAATCCAAGCCCATAACTTTTGCTGAATTTTGAAGTCCTTGTACTTGACCGTAAGCCAACTCATTGGCAAAAAACCTGTCGGCAGGCACGGACATAGCCGTCCCTGTTGCAATACGTTCCGGCTTTCCGCCTTTAATAAAATCTTCTTTACTCATTTCAACTTCTCCGTATAAGAAACTCACTCTTTTGTCTATTATCGCAACTATACGCGGTTTTGTCAACTGCTAAAATGCAAAAACTGTCACAAAACTTCAATATTTCTTTGTATTCTGCAATAATTTACCATATACTGCACTAAATTCAATAATATATGATTAACAGGTAACCGAAAATGTCACTTTTTAAATCCGTTGCCACTTTTGGCGGATTCACGTTAATAAGCCGCCTAACCGGTTTTTTGCGCGATATGGTTTTGGCCACTTTTTTAGGCGCCGGCTTAGCCTCAGACGCTTTTTTTGTGGCTTTCAAATTGCCTAATTTATTTCGCAGTCTGTTTGCCGAGGGGGCTTTTACCAGTGCCTTTGTCCCCATGTTGTCACACAAGCTGGTTCAAGAAAAACGCCAAGATGCGCTTGACTTTGCCGCACGGTCTGTCTCCGTACTGGCCTTCTTTGTTGCTGTTTTTGTTCTGCTGATGGAAATTTTTATGCCCTGGGTTGTGGATATCTTGGCACCAGGGTTTGCCAATGATCCCGGTAAAGTTGAATTAGCCGCCTCCCTGTCGCGAATAACTTTTCCTTTTCTATTGTTTATCTCTATTGTCTCTTTCCAGTCGGGTATTTTGAATTCGTTTGACCGCTTTGCCGCGCCGGCAGCCGCGCCGATAATCTTAAACCTTTTTATGATTATTGCCATATTCATATTCCGCCCGCTCGGCGCCTCAGCCGTACAAAGTGCCGCCATCGGTGTCGCATTGGCAGGCTTTTTAGAAATTTTGTGGCTGGGTTATTTTCTGCACCGCGAAAAAGTTTATCTCAAACCAAGGTGGAACATTTTAGCCCTGCTTAAAGATTCTGACATCTGCACATTGTTCAAGCGCATTGCCCCCGGCGTGTTGGGTGCAGGTGTTTATCAAATTAACATGGTGGTAGACACCATTATCGTTTCAATGGTCGGGACCGGCGCCATTTCGTGGTTATATTATGCCAACCGCCTGCAGCAACTGCCGCTCGGAGTTGTGGGGGCGGCCATCAGCGTGGCCTTATTGCCGATTCTCTCACATCATTTGAAAGCCGGAGCCGTTAAAGAAGCCGAACACACCCAAAACAAAGCGGTTGAATATGGCGCCATTCTTTCCATTCCGGCTGCAATTGCCTTAGCGGTTTTGGCCGTGCCGGTAATTAATATTTTATTCCAACACGGCAAATTCGGCGCGCTTGAAACAGACATGACCGCCAAAGCCGTTATTGCCTATGCCATAGGCTTGCCGGCCTATGTTTTGGTTAAAGCTCTGGCGCCAAACTTTTTTGCCCGCGGCGACACCCGCACGCCGGTCAAATACAGCATTGTGGTTTTAATCACCAACCTGATATTTTCATTACTCTTAATGAAACCCTTAGGTCATGTCGGCGTTGCCTTTGCCACAACCATTGCCGCCTTTGTTTCGCTCTACCAATATTGTCGCGGCTTAAAAAAACGCGGATTTTGGCAGTTTTCTCAAGAATTGCGCCTAAAAATCGGCAAAATAATTATTGCCTCTTTGGTCATGGGAGCCGTTTTATGGTTGGGCGATGTCGGTCTTAATACCTATTTTGACGGCTGGTTAAGACAAAATTTGATAATAAAATTGGGGATTTTTGGCTTTTTGTGCGTTTTGGGTGTTGCAAGTTTTGTGATTATGGCTAAGATTATAGGCGTGTTGGACATTGCTGAAATCAAACAGCTTTTAACAAGAAAAGGTAAAAAAGATGGCGCAACCGCAGCTTAAGGACTTATGGCAAAAAATCCGCGGCGCAATTTCGGGTCTTAAAAAACCCGATGCCGAGCTTTTGCGCAAACCACTGCACTGGCTGGTCGCATTTGTTACCTCGTGGTGGCGCGCCTTAATTGTTATATTTTCTTTGCTGATATTTTTATATTATCCGCTCGGCGGCATATTAATAAACAATCTGGACAACACCACCGCCTATGAAATCAAAACCCGTCCCGAACAATCAGCCACTGCTGAAATGATGGCATTGTTAATCAAACGTGAGGTTAACCAAAAACTCTGGACGCCGGCTTTACCTTTTTTCTTTCCCTCAGCCTGGCTTGACAATATGCCGAACTACCAGCTTGGCATGATGTCTGCGGTTTCCAAAACCGCCAAAATTTTAAGCGCCACGCAAGACCGCACCATCACCTCGCAAGAAGAACCCTCTGCCTTAAAACAAGCTGCCGAATTATTACAATATCCCGGCACGGTCTGGATGTTTTCACCGCAAAATCCGCTGTTACCGGCGCCTTCTGCCGCCAGTCAATATGCCAAAGCGCGCAAACTTTTGGTTCGCTACAACAAATTTTTGGCAGCCGGTGTTGAGGTTTATTACAAATCACCGGAAGACCTTGCCACCATGCTGAAAAAAATCAGCTTTGACATTAACAAAAAAGGCATTTTACCCTTAGAGGCACAAATCCGCGAAGAAAGCTCATCTTTCACGGATTTTAAGGCGGATAATGTTTTCTTTTACGCCCAAGGCAAGGCTTATGGCTATTATTTAATGCTTCAGGCTCTGGCGCATGATTATAAAGACATTATTGTCAGCCAAGACTTATATCCTTTATGGACCCAAATGTTAAGTTCGCTTGAAACGGCGGCCACCATTCGTCCGCTTTTGGTACGCAACGGTGAGCTTGATGACACTTTTGCCCCAAATCATTTGAGCTATTTATCTTTTTATATGCTAAAAGCGCAAAAAACCATGCTCACCATAGCAGACAAGCTCTCAGAACAACCCCTTCCGGTTAAGGATGCAAAATGATTATAGAGACACAACAAACGCCAGACCCCGAGGTCATGAACTTTTTTCCGCCGCAACCTTTAATCAAGGCCGGAATGGCAGAATTTGCCGACAGCAAATCTTTGCGCAAATCGCCTTTAGCTGAAAAATTATTTGATATCGGCGGTATAAAATCTTTATTCATCACGGCTGATTTGCTCTCGGTAACCAAAGCCCCTGACACCGACTGGGATGATTTGAAACCGCAAATTTTGGCCGAGCTGATGGATCATCTTTCTACCGGAGCCGAGGCCATAATAGATGACGGTTCAGGCGGCGAGGAGGATGACGTCATCAAGCGGATAAAAGGGTTGATAGATGCCCGTATCCGCCCCGCGGTAAAGCAAGACGGCGGCGATATTGTCTTCAAAGATTTCAAAGACGGTATTGTATATGTCGAAATGCAAGGAAACTGCGCCGGCTGTCCCTATGCTCTGATTACCTTGAAAGAAGGCGTTGAAAAAGTTCTAAAGACCTATATCCCTGAGGTCAAAGCTGTCAAAAATTATGCTGAAAGCAGGGAGGCTTAGGTAAAAATGTTAAAATCCGCCGCTTTGACTTTGTTGCTGTTTTGTATAAGTGTTGGGGGTACTATCCCTGCCTTAGCCCAAAACGGCGGCAAAGAAGCGGCGGAAAATTTTTATTCAGCGCCTGACACTGCCGCACTGGAGCAAAAGTTCTCCTCTCTTGGCTATACACATCGCCTGCCGCTAAAAACCTATCAAATTCCACCCGTATTTTTGCAAAAGTTCCCGTCAGACTGGGCCGCACAGAGCGATGAAAAACAACGCAATGACCTCTTTATTCGCGCTCTTGCACCACTGGCCTTAAAGCTTAACCAAGAGCTGACAACACAGCGCGCCGAAGTTCTGCAACTTTCTCAAGACTTTGCCAAAGCAGGGAAGCTCTCAAAACAAGACAACAAAAAGTTAGAAGCTCTGGCTAAAGAATATGACATTTTCACACGACTCAAAGGCAAATTGCGCCAAGAATACCTCTTAGCTGAACTAAGCCTAAAGCTTGACAACATTCCCCCCTCTCTGCTGATTGCCGCGGCGGCCATCGCCACCGACTGGGGCACATCTCGGGCCGCGCTCAGAGGCAATACTCTTTACAAAGAATATGTCTGGCACAGCAAAGAAGGGCTTATTCCCGACAATCGGGCTTTAGGAGAAGATTATCGCATAAAGACCTACCCAAATCTCTATGCCTCGATGCAAGATTTTGCCCACAAAGTTAATTCAAACATAAACTTTGCCGGTTTTCGCTCGCAAAGACAAGCCTTAAGGCGCAACAAAAGCAGCCTGGACGGCCGGAGCATGGCGCATAATTTTATTTTTGACACGCATTTGCAAAACTATGCCGGCCTGCTTGATTACACCATAACTTTTTATGAGTTACAAATTTTGGATAAATCAACTCTTGCAAAAAACGAGAAAAAACAATCAAAAGCCAAAGAAAAAGGCACAAAAAATTCCAATAATGACAAAAATTGTAATAAAACTGTCATTGTATTTTTGGATAAAAATAAATTATTATGTAATTAGAGGCCGAAAAACATTGGATGCACAACATGATTAATCAAATTTTGAGCAACAAAGACCTAACCGAACTCTCGCTTCATCCGGATGCCGAACACAAAAGCATAGCCGGACGCAAAATAAGTGAGTATTATGGCAGCGGAGAAATCAGCCTAACCGGCAAAAAACTGGCTGAAGACATCTTTCGCATTATGGTCAAAGATGTTGAGATAAAAGTGCGTGAAGCCCTCTCAGAGAGTCTGAAAAACTGCAAAAACATTCCGCAAGATATTGTTGAAGACTTAATCAACGACAAAGACAGCGTTGCCGTGCCTTTCATAAAATATTATCAAGATCTTTCTTCTGAAGATTTGATTAACATTTTAGAGATGCAAAATCTCAACAAACAAATTGCGGTTGCCGGCCGCACCGATATTACGGAAGATGTTTCCAAATACATTGTTGACAAATGCCCTGAAGAAGTTGTGGGCGTCTTAATATCCAATGACCGTGCCATTATTGTTGAAGACACCTACCAAGCCATCATTAACAAATACGGCAACAGCGACAACATTAAACAACGCTTGGTTTATCGTTCGGAGCTTCCGACTTCTGTTATTGAAAAAATTGTCAATTCCCTGTCGGCAGAGTTGCAAAAGCGCCTCATTACTTTGCACAATCTGCCCAACGACTTAGCAACCAACATTGTTGAACAGGTTCAAGAAAAAACCACCTTAAAAATCTCGGAAGAATACAGTACCGACAAACAAGTTGAAGAGTTAGTGCATCAGCTTTACACCTCCAATCGCCTCACCTCGTCTTTGGTTGTCCGCGCCATTTGCATGGGCGACTTAAAGTTTTTTGAATATGCCTTGGTTTATTTATCAGACACGCCGATTACCGAGGTTCGCAAAATTTTGTTCAACACCAATATGGACTTTATGATACGCAACTTACTGCGCAAGGCCTACATTCCGAAATCCATGTTTCCGGCAGTTTTCAGCGCGCTTAAAGTCACCAAAGAAATCCGCTTTGACTGCAGAAAAACCGACCGCAAGAGTTTTGCCCATAAAGTTATTGAGCGCATTCTCTCTTATGGCGGCGCCGGAGAAGAGCTGAGCGAAGAAGACGTAAACTACCTCATATCCAAAATCAGTTAAATTAAAGAAAGGTAGGTTGTCTGATGAGCATCAAAGAAAGTGTCATTAATGAGATTTTGGAATTACATAACCAAATCAATCAGTATACCGACCTAAGTGACGCCATTGAAAAAATCACAAATGTTGCCATCAAAGCCTGCAACGCCGATGCCGGATTTTTCTTCACAATTAATGAAGATAAGTTTCTTAACTTAGAATATACACTGAATAACAGCTTACACTTTGGTAAAAAAGGCTCTGACAATTTGGCATCTTTTCCGACGGTCTTTTTGCCTGAGGCCAAAAACAAATCTGCCAAAAGCCCCATGGAGCAAGCTATTTTCAATAACGAAATCTTAAACACGCCCAACTTAAACGAGGCAAAGCAGCTTGATCTTAGTTTTTTTCATCAATATGACGAAGACAACGACTACCGCACCATGTCGCTTTTGGCATTACCGATAAGCAACCGCAAAGGCAATGTGATTGCCGTCGCCGTTTTTCTGAATGCCAAAGACGGAGACAAAAACATCTCTTTTGACACCGAGAGTCAAAAAGCCGCTCAATCTGTTTGCAATTTGGCCGGTTTAATTATTGAAAACCGTCGTTTAAGTGACAATTATTCTCAACTTTTAGAATCATTTATTGAGGTACTGGCGCGCGCCATTGACGCCAAATCTCCCTACACCGGCAGTCACTGCCAAAGGGTTCCGGTCATTGCTCGCTTGCTTGCCACCGCCGCTGTACAAGAAGACAGCGGGCCGTTGCGCAATTTTGAAATGAGCCCGGATGATTGGTACAGCCTGCATATTGCCTCATGGCTTCATGACTGCGGCAAGGTAACCACGCCGGAATATATTGTAGACAAGGCCACCAAGCTTGAAACCATCTACAATCGCATTCATGAGATTCGCAATCGTTTTGAAATTTTGCGCCGCGATGCGCATATTGAATATTTAAAAAACCGCCTCAACAACACCGACAGCCAACAAAACCTGCAAGCACGCTTTGTTGCCTATGTTAAAAAGCTAGAGGAAGACTTTGACTTTGTGGCCCGTTGCAACATCGGCGACACCCCCTTAAAAGACGAAGACATCAAGCGCTTAGAAGCAATTTCAAAACAACGCTTCACCCGTTATTTCAGCCGCATGAAAGGCATTTCTTGGGCAGAAAGAGACAACATCAAAGACAAAGAGCTTTTCTCTCATCCGGCACAAGAAAACCTTCTTCAAAACCGTGATGACCAAATCTTTGGCGAATATAACAGAGGCGAGCTCTATAATCTTGAGGTTAAAAGCGGTACCATTACCAAGGAAGAACGCCGCAAAATAAATGAGCATATAGAGGTTACCATAGACATGCTCAAAGCCTTGCCTTTCCCCAAGGAGCTGTCAAATGTTGTTGAATATGCCGGCGCACACCACGAACGCATAGACGGCAAAGGCTATCCCAACGGGCTGACCGGCGACCAGATGTCGGTTCCGGCAAAAATCATGGCAATTGCTGACATTTTTGAGGCCCTAACCGCCAATGACCGTCCCTACAAAGAGCCCAAAAAATTATCCGAAGTCTTAAAAATTATGCAAGGCATGAAAAACAGCGGTCATATTGACCCTGATTTATATGAAGTTTTCATCCGTAACAAAGTTTATCTTGACTATGCCGAGCAATATGTCAGCCCCGAACAAATAGACGATGTTAATCCGGAGGATTATTTATGATAAAAATTCACACGGTTTTGTGCCGCGAAGGCACCATGGACAACTATGCCTATATTTTAATCGACGAAGCCACCGGCACGAGTGCAGTTCTTGACCCCTCAGAGACAAAGCCGATTATCAAAAAATGTGAAGAGCTTGGCCTCAAACCGGCATATATTTTAAACACGCACCACCATTTTGACCACACGGAAGGCAATCTGGAGCTAAAAGAAAAATACGCAGCCAAAGTTGTCGGCGCCGCCAAAGACGCCCACCGCATCCCCGGCATAGACATCATGGTTGAAGACAAAGGCAGCTTTGACTTAGGGAAAAGCCGTGCCGAGATAATCGCCGTTCCCGGCCACACCACCGGCCACATTTTGTGGTACTTTCCCGAAAGCAAAGCGGTTTTTACCGGCGATATGCTGTTTAATCTCTGCATCGGCGGCTTGTTTGAGGGGTCGCCGCGGCAAATGTGGCAATCCGTCTTAAAAATAAAAAGCCTGCCGGATGACACGCTTTTCTACCCCGGGCATGAATATACGGCTCAAGGGGCTTCCTTTGCCAAATATAATCTGCCAAACGAGCCGGAGCTTGATAAATATATTTTAATTGCTCAACAAAAAGCCGCGCAAGGACAACCCGTTTGCCCCCTACCGCTCAAGCTTGAAAAACTCTGCAATCCATACCTTCGCGCCCGCTCGGAAGAAGAGTTTTTAAAACTATTTTAAATTAAACAAAATATAGACAAAACACTTTTTCCGTGCTATATTATAAAAAATGATTGTTAACGGGAGCATCACCATGGCTGAAAATGAAAACAAAGACCAAATATTCGCCGAAGCATATAAAGATTGGCTAAAAAAATCAAATATGGAATCATGGAATGAGGACAAAGCCCGTGCATATTTTGATGAACACGGCAATCTTGATGAGCTAAAAGTCGAGATTGTAGAAGAAAAAACTTCTCAAATCAGCCACAAAGAGGAAGGCGCTGACAAAAACAATGAAAACGCCGCCTCTTCCGAAAGCAACAAAATAGAAGAATCATGGAAAAAATATTGTAAGGAGCATAACCTGCTTGAACCGACCTTTACAGAAGGTCCGGCCTTTGCGCTTTACAAAGATGCCGACGCTCAAAGCAAAGATGACTACATTGCCAAAATGAAATATGGGGATCAAAACAACCTCAGCATCACCACACAAAAAGGCAAGCTCCCGGACTTTAGTTTTTTCCAACAAACAGCCAAAGTTGAAAAAGAAAAAGGTTCAAAAAGACTATCGGTTGACAGTGAAAACCCCGATTTCAAAGCATTAATGTTGGCAGCCGCCCTTGAAGCCGGCTTAGACATTGGCAAAGAGCAGATAGACCTTAACTTAGAGTCTGTTAAAAACCTGCCCAAAGAACTTCAAGACAAAATTGCGGCACATAACAACGCACTTGCCGATAATAAAGAAAATCAGGCACAACTCCCCGCCGCAAATAAAGAAGAAAAGAAAGATGGTCAAGAGGAAAAGAAAGAAGAAGTAGTGGTAGAAAAGAAAGAAGGGCAAGAAGAAAAGAAAGAAGAAAACGCAACCGACCCCCACGCAAAGACTAAAGAACTGCGTGAAAAACTTGAAGCGATGAAACGTCTAAAAAAAGAGAAAAAATATAAGGAAGCAGACGCTTTATTAACCCCTGAACAAATCGCTGAACGCAAACGTCGGGGCATTTTAACGAGCAAAAACCCTAAAGTAACGGAAGAAATTCGCAATCAAAACCGCGTCATCGGTCTGGAAAAAAGACAAAAGACCGCCTCTGAAGAGCAAAAGAAAATCATTAATGACTTGCTGATAAAATATCGCGGCAACAGTAAATAACACCAAAAAAGCTCCGCAATCGGAGTTTTTTTATTTCTTATCGCCGCGCTCTTCCTCTATACTGTCATTCCAAAGGCCACGCCCCACAGGACGTGGCACATTTGGAATCCAAAAAATCCCTGCTTTAGCAGACAAAAGCTATCCCCCTATCCCAACCTTTCCCCACCAAGGGGAAAGGGGAAAAAGAGGGGAAAGTGCCACCAAGGAAAAGGAGAAAAACGCGCTTCTTCCCTCCCACCTCGACGGGACTTCTCTTTTTATTCCCTCCCCTTTAACGGGACTTCTCTTTTTATTCCCTCCCACCTCGACGGAACTCCACACCTATTTCCCTCCCCCTCGACGGGACACGCCCCTTTTATCCCTCCCCCTTGACGGGACACGCCCCTTTTATCCCTCCCCCTTTGACGGGGGAGGGTTAGGGTGGGGGTTTTTTTTTTTAGTGATTCCGAAACCAGCGCTCTCTACCCACTTTCCCATCCCGACGCTCTTCCGACCCAGGACGTGGCACATTTGGAATCCAGAAAATCCCTGCTTTAGCAGTCCTTATTATTTCTGAACCGGGGGAAACAAATTTGTCTGACGCAAGGCTTCTCCCAAAACCATAACGGCCGAAACCGCCACATTAATCGAGCGGGCTTTTTCGTTCATAGGAATCAGCAGGCGCGCATCGGCCGTATCATGAACTTCTTGCGGCGCGCCGGCACTTTCCCGTCCTAACAACAAAATATCATTGTTTTGAAATTGAAAGTCGTAATAGGGCTGTTTTGCTTTTGTTGTCAACAAAATCAAACGTCCGTAAGTTTCCGGGTGCTTGGCACGATAATCCAAAAAATCATACCAAGAAGCATGGCGCCGATACTGCACCAAATCCAAATAATCCATACCTGAGCGTTTTAACGTATGCTCGGAAAAAACAAAGCCGCAGGGTTCAATAATATCAAGCTCGACATCGACACAAGCGCCAAGACGCAGCAACGTTCCGGTATTCTGCGGAATATCCGGCTGAAACAAAGCCAAACGCATTTTCCTCTCCTTATCAATACCTTCCCGCTTTAACATACTATGCAAAATTTGTCATTTAAATTTTCATCTGACGCTTTTTATCTGGACCACCTTAACAAAAAGCGCGCAACTTCATCATACAAACTAAATTCTGTTTTCCGGAATCTTCAACTAGAACAATCTTAACACGGCCTGAGAAGCCTGAGAGGCGAGCGAGAGGGAATTAACGGCGAGCTGTTGGGAAGTTTGTAAAGCCAGCATATTGGCGGCTTCCTGATTCATGTCGGCCAGGGTTAATTTATCGGCGCCTTCTTCCAAAACATTAATCAGATTTTCGGTAAAATCCTGCCTTGTCGTGACAATTGAATAATAATTGCCGTATTGCGAAGCGTAGTTGCGCAGGGTATTAATTGCCCCTTCAAGCTCGGAAATTGATTGCTCAATATCTTCGGCAGCCCGCCATTCTGTAGTTTTAATTCCCAGACTGTCACTGTCGGCCTTAACTCCTGAGACGTCAATTTTTGAACTGCGGTCTTCATTAAAATTGATTTTCAGATTCTGCCCCTGTAAAAGATTAACCCCTTTATAAGTTGCATCAGAAATTAACGTATTATATTGAATAAGGATAGAAATGTATTGTTCCTGCAGACTATATTTTCCGGT
>CALXWF010000039.1 GCA_944392285.1 uncultured Alphaproteobacteria bacterium
AAATAGTTTAACTTTAGTTCTGACAACAGGTGAAATATGTCAACATCTATCATTGCACGCGGCCAACTCCGCAAAGAAGAAAAAGAATTTATTATCCGCCGTCTTGAGAGCAGGGACATTCCCGAGCTTTATGGCTTGCACAAATTAATTTTATCAAATTTACGTGCAGACCAACAGCAATTTATCCATCACAAAACGCGTGCAGATTTTCAAAATATGCTGGATAATCCCAACCAATTGGTTATCGGAACTTTTGTCGATGGCCGATTGATTGGCTATTCCTCTGCCAATTTTATTAATCAACACAACATCGGCAATGTTTTGCCCGGTTTTAACTTAGATTACAAACCGGGAGAAATAGTCGTTTTGGAGCAAGCATCGGTGAATCCGGCCTATCGCGGCAATAATTTAGCCTCAATAATGAATGCGGCAAGACAAAAAATTGCTTTTCAGGAATATGGACGTCGTTATGCCGTTACCATGGTTGATATTCACAATTATTTCAGCTACCGCAATGCCTTGCGCAACGGAATGTGCATTACTCAGGCGACGGTAGATCCTGAAGACGGTGGACATATTGTATATTTAAGCAAAGAGATGGGCAATCCGCCAAAATTTAATCATGTAGGTCAAGCGGTGAGCGTTGCCTATGATGAAATGAATCTTGCCACAGTTTCAATTTTGTTAAAAAACAACTATATCGGCCACAGTTTTGATGATACAAAAGGCGAGGTCATATTCAGTTATAGTGAGAGCTTTGATTCTTGCCGCAAAATTCGTCGTTTCGGTAATGAAAACAATGCCGCCCTCAGACAATCGGTTATGAATCTGGAGCAGGGGCGATGAGCGAGATATTGTTTGAATATGTGCGCAACGGCAATTTTGTAAAAGTCACGGCTTTGGAGTCTGCGACAAAAGTTGAGGCTAGCGTTGTTGTTCCGGCCGGCTTAAGCGAAGACCAAATGAAGCTTCAAGCGCTAAACAAATTACGCTATGTTTTAAGTAAAAAAGAACAAGAATAAGGCAAGATTATATTTCCCCGTTTCAGAGATGTGGATAACTAGGGGCGCAAACATCTTAATGTTTTAAAAATTAAAAAATAAGGTGTAGACTAGCGCGCAAGATAACTAAGACAAATTGGGGAATTATATTTATGTCAAATCCAGTAAATGAAACCAAAGAAACCGCAGCCGCCGGCGCGGGCTTGCCTGATTTTATGTCTGAAAACGCAAAAACCGATTATCAGGAAGAAGTTGAAAAAACAACTTGGCTGAGCAGCAATCTGCATCGCACCATGATAGGCATTAGCGTTGCCTGGTTTGCCATAGTTTTTATCTATATTTCTCAATATTTTGGTTGGTCAAACCTGTTTTTGATGATGCCTGATGAATTTGGCGGTTTTTTGGCCGGCATCAGTTTGCCTTTGGCAATTATTTGGGTGGTCATGGCCTATATTGACAGAGAAACCAGCTTTAAGCATGAGGCAAAGTTTTTGCGCGCTTACATGAATCAGCTCGTCTATCCGGAAGAAGGGGCGGCCAACACGGCAAAAGCCATGGCCGACGGGATTCGCTCGCAAGTTATTGAGCTGCAAGAAGTTACCAAATATGCCACCGAACAGACGGAAAAAATCAAAGTAGAGCTTGGTAATCGGGTTGAAGATTTTGCCAAATTGGTAAAAACGCTTGATAATTATTCCTCAAAAACCATTGTTGAGCTAACAGACGGTGTTAAAACACTGGTTCAAAGTTTTGACTATGTTTCTGACAAAGCAGAAACCGCAACGGATAATTTCCGCGGCTATATTAATGAGTTAAACGGGACTGCCGGCGAGCTTGAGGGGAGCTTTAACACCATGTTCGGCAAACTTTTGCCTCATATTCAAGAGATGAAAACCTCCTCGGCTCTTTTGCAAGAGATTGCAGATGACAACACGCAAAAAATGAGCAAAGCCAATGATATGATTGTTGACTTTACGGAAAAAGCCAACAAGAGCATGAGCTATGTTTCCGACATGTTAACGACCCAAAGCTCCAGACTTGAAAAAGTTTCTCTTCAAGCCATTGAAAACAGCGACAATATGACCAAAAACCTCAATCATAGCATTGATCGTTTGGATGATGTCTTGCGCGCGCAAGGGCAGTTAGTCTTAAATCATATTGATAACTTGGACAAACGAGCCGAAGGTTTCATGAAAAAGTTTGATGAGCATAATGAAACTATCGGTGCTGAAGTTGATAAAGTTTTGGCCCGAGCCAATGTGATAGAGGAAAGTGTTTCGGTCCAGGTAAATGAGCTAAGCGGTGTTGCCGATAATATTTTAGAGCATATGAAAACGGTTGAAGACAGCATTAAAGCTCAGGTTTCAGGCTTGGAAAAAGTAACGGATGAAGCCATTGTCAATATGCACAATGTTGTTGAAACGGTTGAAAAAGAAACCGCCAAATTGCAAGAAGTTGCTGACAATTCAGTGGTTAAGACCACGGACGTTGCCAATAATATTGCCGAAAAGACCGTTAATATTCAAAAACTTTCAGACAATGTTTTGAATAATTTACGCAACATTTCTCAAGAGCTTGACCAAAGGACGGAAACCATTAAGAGCCAAGCCGAGGATTCTGTTGCCAAATTTACCGATATCGGCAATGTTATGAAAAAACAGGCAGATTCTTTGATTGAGGCCTCATCGATTGTTGTATCACAAAGCAAAGTCAGTGAAACCTCACTTGCTCAGCAGCAAAAACACATCAGCGGGTCAATCGCCAAAATTGAAGAGATAAAAGGCGAGCTGAAGCGCCAGGTTGATGAATTGAGCCGCACGGCTGCCGAAATTGAGGAAGAAGCGGTTGCCTCGGTAGATAAATTAAAACAACAACTTGAAGAAACGTTAAATACCTGTGATTCGGTCGTTAACCGTACCAAAGCCTTAAATGATAATTTGAGTGAACAATCGGCTCGTTTTGACAGCAGTACCTCTAAAACTCTGGCAAAAGCGCAGCAATTTGATGATATTATGAACACTCAATATCAAAAATGGGACAATGCTGCAGTTAATATTCAAGAAAGAGCAGGCAAGATAGACGGCAATCTAGCCAAGCGTTTGTCGACCATTGAGGCGGCAACTGTTGAAAACCAAAAGACCTTTAATGAATTGCAAACAGCTTTTGAAACTCAAAGCCAGCTTTTGAACTCGGTTGCTGAAAATACGGTCGGTTATGTTTCAGATGTCGTTCAAGCCTTAGATGAAAAGGCCGCCGCGATTAATATTTTGTTCAAGCATCAAGAAAATGAATTTTTTGATATGTGTGACCGTATCTCTGAGAACACGGGCAACATCGGTAGCTCGCTTAAAAAACAAGTTGCCGTTATTGAACAAAGTGCGGATAAAATTTTCGCCCGTATGGCACTGTTAGAAGAAGATGTAAACAAGCGTGCCGAAAATGTGGTAGACACTTCAACCAAATCTATTGAAAAATTAGCAGAAATAGACAAGGCGGTTGCTGCTCAGAATGAAGATATAAGCAGATTCATGCAAGAAATAAGCACCAATCTTTCCAATATTTCGGCCACATTTAAGTCAAACGTCAATGATTTTGGCAAGGTAATGCTTGAGGCCAAAGATGAAGCCTCTGCCATTACGGAAAATCTGTTGAGCAGTTGCGGCAAAATCACTGAAGCACAGCAAAATTTGGCGCAAGAGAGCAAGAAAGTTTCCTCGCTTTTAGATGACCATATTAAAGATATGGATGTTGCATTAACCAAGACACAAGCTCAAGCAGACGGTATCCGTGAGAATTTTGAGCAACAAAAAGAAAGTTTGACCGATGTGGTAAATGTTGTGGCCACCCAAACGCGCTTAGGAGAAGCCTCTTTGGCGCAGCAATACAAATCTTTGTCAGATTTATCGGCCGAAGTTGCACAAAAAATGAGCGAAATCAATGGCAAATTCAAAGAAGTAACTGATACTACGGTAGATAATTCTGCAAAGATTGCCTATGAGATTGATGTCTTGGCTGATCGTTTATTGAAAGTCGGCGAAGATATCACCAAAACCTCAAAAGGCTCGGTAAAACAAATAGAGCAGGTCAATATGTCTTTGAGCCAAACGGCAGAAGATTTAGGCAACAGTGTAACCAAATCCGTTGCCAATGTCGGCACCGTTATGAAAGATTATGAAAAATATATTGCCAACTTCAACACGGTTACGGCCGAAGCCAGTACCGGGGTTATTGAGATAAACGGCCTCATATCCGAACAGCGTGATAAGATGTTGGCCATTTCTGATGATACCAAAAAATTGGTCGAATGTTTTAACACGGTCTTAAATGACACCTCGTTAGAGCTTTCGCACCGAGCCAGCCAAGCCTTTGATAAGGTTAAAGGTCTAGGTGAGAATTTGAAGAGTTTAAGCCTGCAAATAGATGAAACCTCCAAAATGAGCAGTACCCATTTGGACAATGCCGGCAGCAAGATGCGCGCCACCATTGCTGAAATTGCCTCTAATGCCGAGCGCGTAGCCAATGATATTCGCAGTTCCGGTGAGGTATTCTTAAAACAGTCTGATGTTTTGGTTTTAGCGACGGAAGACACGATTAAAAAAGTTGATGATGTCGTAAAAGCATTAAAGACAAGCGCGTCAGACTTCAACCAACAAGGAGACAGTCTGATACAAAAATCCGTAAGCTTTAATGATGTAATAGGCAAACAGGTTAAGAGCTTGTTAGATGTTTCCGAAAAAGCAGACAAGAAATTAACCGAAATGGAAAAACGCTACAAAAACATGAAAGTAGAAAACTTCCTTAAAGATGCGTCTTACATTATTGAAAAACTTGAAACCGTTTCGGTTGACATTAACAGAGTTTTCAACCCCAATGTTGAAGAAGAGCTTTGGAAAAAATACTACAACGGTGACACGGCTGCTTTTGTGCGCTATTTGGCAAAATCCATGACCAAACAACAAATTGTTGCGGTTCGTAAAGAATATGAAGAAAATCTTGACTTCAGAAATCTGGTAAATCGTTATTTGGCCGAGTTTGAAACTCTGGTTGACAAAGCCAGAAGCAATGAGCGCGCGGGGATTTTGTTGTCGGTTATTTCCGGCGCAGATATCGGTAAATTATATTATATCTTAGCCAGAGCATTGGATAAAATTAACTAGAAAGTCAGGAAATGGCAACAGCGGCAATAAATAATCCGGCATTTTCTTTAAGGCAGGTTACGGCAGATATTGCGGAATCTGTTGCCAGACTCAAAGGTCAAAATTTTTCTGAAACTCAGGCAAATGCCGCGGAAGCTCAAGGCCAAACAGCGGCGAAAACGCAGTTAATTTTAGACGGTTATGCGGTTAGCTATTTGGCGCCGCAATCAGCCTATGCCGTGCAAAGTTTTGTGTCTGAAGATGCAGAGATATCAAAGCGTCAGGGAAATGTTTATAAAGATACTCAAGAGGCGCTCACAGAGGAGCAGTCCCGCGCTGCAAATGAAGATAATCTTGTCAGTTTTCGCGAAGAATTATTGTCTTTGCAGGCCAACGCAGATTATGCGGGCGCTGCCAGAGCTTATGCTTTTGGAGCAGGGTTTTCTGAAAATCAGGTTTTAAGCGTGAGCGGTGCAGGGTATATGGAGGGTAGTTTTTCTTATGCAACAGCCGCCTATGACTATGTTTTTTCGCTTAATCGCAAACCCGATATTTTAATAGATTATATGCATGAATATAATCGAGATTTTGATTTTAAGGTATAATTAAATGAACGGCTTTGGTTTTGACAGTCAGGTATTTTTAGCACCCATGGCCGGCATTACGGATTATCCGATGCGCAGCCTCGTTTCCTCATTAGGGGGAGGGGTTGTTGTATCAGAGATGGTGGCGATAAATGCCTTACAGCGAAAACATCCCAAGAGTTATCGTATTGCCGATGTTAGAAAAGAGCCTTATCCGGTTGTGGTACAATTAGTCGGCAGTGACCCGCAATTATTTGCGGAAGCTGCAGAGTTGGTAAGCGAGCTCGGGGCAGCATCCATAGATATTAATATGGGCTGTCCGGTCAAAAAAATTGTCAATGGCGGGGCCGGCTCAGCTTTAATGAAAGATCCTTTAAGAGCATCAGAGATTATTTCTGCCGTAGTAAAAGCCACGCCGCTTAAGGTAAGCGTAAAATTTCGCAAAGGTTGGGACAATGCCACTGTCAACGCCGTAGAGTTTGCCAAAATGTGTGAAGAAAGCGGTGCATCATACATAACAATACATGGGCGCACCAGGTCGCAATTTTATGCCGGCAAAGCAGATTGGGATATAATAGGAGAAGTAAAATCTGCCGTAAAAATTCCCGTCATCGGCAACGGAGACGTTACCTCGCCGCAAACGGCCAAAGAAATGCTAGACTACACCAAAGCAGACGGTGTTATGATTGGGCGTGCGGCTTTGGGCGCCCCTTGGTTGATTTCAGCCGTTCATGATTATATTAATAATGGCGTTTTAAGAGAGCCGCCCAAAGTTGCAAGAGTTAAAGAGCTGTTATTGGAGCATATTAAAGCTTTGGTTGAATATTATGGCGAGGCTTTGGCTTTGCCGCTTTCGCGCAAATATGTATGCTGGTATTGCAAGAGCCTGCGCGATGCCAAAAGATTCCGTGAAAAATATGTCAGAATCAATAACTTTGCAGAGGCATTACAAGAAATAAATGAATATTTTGACAACTGTCAAGAAGAGGAAAATTAAATGAAAATAATTGTTTGCGGGGCCGGAAATGTCGGTCGGAGTATCGTCGGTTATTTAACCCAAGGAAATAATGACATTGTTGTAATAGACAGCAATGCCAAAAATTTAATCGATTTATCCAAAGAATTTGATGTCCAACCCATATTAGGCAACGCAGCACATCCGGATATTTTAGAACAAGCCGGAGCCAAAACGGCAGATTTATTGATCGCCGCGACAGACAATGAAGAGGCTAACATGCTTGCTTGTCAGGTCGGCTATACGCTGTTTAACATTCCGCGGCGCATTGCACGTATAGACAGTCACGACTATTTGGAGCCGAGCTGGAGTGATTTATATGCAGATACGGCAGTCCCTGTCAATGTAATCATTTCACCGGATATTGAAATAGCCAATGCCATATACCGCATTTTGAAGGTTCCGGGTGCAAAGGAATCTTTGCCGCTTTTGGATGGAAAACTACGTCTACTGGCTTTCAAATGCAAAGAAGATTGTCCGTTAATAAAGACACCTTTGGCACAGCTTGGAATCGTTGCGCCGAATTTGCACATTTCCGTTGTCAGCATTGTCAGACGCGGGCAAAGTTTCATCCCCAACGGCGAAAACATCTTTGAAGCCGGAGATGAAATATATTTCTTAGTCAAAACGTCTGAGGTTGCTGCAACCATAGAGGCTTTCGGAATGGAGCATCCGGCCAATGAACGTGTTTTAATTTTCGGCGGCAATCAAATAGCCAGGAATTTAGCCCTAAAGATTGAAAAAGATGACACCATTCAAAACAGCAAAATCATAGAAGAAGATGCTGAAACTGCCAAAAGTTTGGCTGATAGTTTAAATAATACGGCAGTTATTAACGGTCAGATGCTAAGCGACCTTATTTTGAACGAGGCGGGCATTGATAAGGTAGACATAACGGTAGCTGTTACTGAAAATGATAAAGATAACTTATTAAGCTCACTTTTAGCCAAAAGCCGCGGTGTGCCGGAGACGATTTCTTTGGTAAATTCCAGAGCCTATAATACCTTGCTTGACAATATTGGCGACAGTATTTTGGTGGATCGTACGGCAGTAACCATTTCAAGCATTTTGAAAGAATTACGCAAAACCAATTTGCAAAACGCCTATTCTCTGGGCCGCGGCTTTGGAGAGCTTTGGCAGCTACAATTAGATGTTGAAGATGAGCTGAACGGCAAAAGAATAGAAGAGCTTGAATTGCCGGAGAACAGTCAGGTTTGTGTTCTATACCGCAATGATGAAATAATATTCCCCGACAGTGATGAGGTGTTGCAAAGTCAGGATACTTTGCTGGTATTCGTCGGAGCCGGAGACATTAAACGGGTTGAAAAGATTTTTGCCTAAGTTTTGATGTTATAGATTAGGAATTCATTAATCTTTTTCACCTATACTGAAAGAGTATGATATCATAAATCTATGGTGAGAAAAAGTTTCTGTCATGCTGAACTTGTTTCAGCATCTCCAAGGGCTCATTCGTCCCGTAAGCCTCGCGCGGCATTTCATTTGCGCTTGGCAACTATCGACTCCAGCATCTCCGAGGGCTCATTCGTCCCGTAAGGTTCAAACTTCGCCTATGGGGCGGGACGCCGACTGCGGCTCGTTTTCACCAACTATCGACTCCAGGGTCTCTTTG
>CALXWF010000040.1 GCA_944392285.1 uncultured Alphaproteobacteria bacterium
ATAACCTTTTGCATTAAGGTTTCAATTTCTTGGTCGGTAAAAGTTGCTTCAACAGGTTGGAAAGTCAAACCCAAAGCCAAAGATTTTTTACCCTCGGGCAGATTCTCACCTTCATACAAATCAAAAACTCGCACATCGGTAATATGATTTTTGTCAGCAGCTTTAGCTGCGGCAACCACGGCTGCGGCCTCAACTTTTTTATCAACGACAAAAGCCAAATCCTTATCAACCGGTTGAAAAGCTGACAGTTCAAATTTCTTTTTGGCTTTGTCATGCGTACCGCGCGGCAAAGGAATATTATCCAAATAGACCTCAAAAGCAACCGCGCGTTGTTTGATACCAAACTTTTTCAAAACCGCCGGATGCAATTCGCCAAACACGGCCAAAACATTTTTGCCCAAGCGCAAAACGCCGCTGCGCCCCGGATGATAATAAACCGGTGCATCTGTCGTAACCTGAGCATTTTCCCACGGACCGTTCGCCGCGGCAATAGCGGCCAAAGCATCTGCCTTAGCATCAAAAACATCATAGGCTCTGGCTTCACCCAACCAATGTTTTTTAGAGGTTTGTCCGCTTCTGACACCGCCGGCAACCGTTTGTTGCTCACCGGGTTTGCGTCCAAAAAATTCAGGACCGACCTCAAACAAAGCCACATTGGCAAAACCGCGTGAGATGTTATTTTTAAGCGCCAACAGCAAATTCGGCAACAATGACGGACGCATCTCATCCAAATCTGCCACAATCGGGTTCATCAACATCACCGGCTCGGATTTTTTACGAAAATCCTGTGCCAAAGAAGAATCCGTAAAGCTCCAGGTAACCGTTTCCAGCATGCCGCGCGAAGCCAACTCATGCTTTAAGGTAACCACACGGCGCTGTGCCGGCGTCAAAATCTGTTGCGGAAATTTATCATGAGGCAAAGATTCTGCCGGAATTTCATCCAGACCAATCATCCGCACGATTTCCTCAACCAAATCATGCTCGCCTTCAATATCACCGCGCCAAGTCGGAGAAACGGCTTTAATTTTGCCGCCTTCTTCACTGGTTTCAAACCCGAGCTTGGTTAAAATATCAATAATCTGAGTCTTAGAAACCTCAACCCCGATAAGGGTTTTAATCCGTTCAGGACGCAAATAGGCAACACGCTTCTGATAATTTTCATCTCCGGCGATTACCGCTTCTGAGGCTTCTCCGCCGCAAATATCCAAAATCATCTGCGTTGCATATTCCGACCCCCAAACGTTTGATTGCGGGTCAACCCAACGCTCATAACGATATCTTGAATCGGAATCTATCTGAAAATGACGACCGGTTCTGGCAATATTTTCCGGATTAAACCAAGCACATTCAAGCAGCACATTGCGGGTTGTTTCACTGCAGCCTTTAGCCGCGCCACCCATAATACCGCCCAAACACTGGATACCTTCGTCATCACAAATACCCAAAGATTTATCATCTAAGCAATATTCTTTTTCTTCCAAAGAAACAAATTTTTCGCCGTCTTTTGCCATTCTGACCGTAATATTTCCGACCAATTTATCCGCATCAAAAACATGCAGCGGACGCGCCAAATCATAGTTAATATAATTGGTAATATCAACCAAAGGCGAAATTGAGCGCAAACCGATAGCCGTTAGACGGTCTTTCATCCATTTCGGCGTTTCGGCTTTATTATTCACACCTTTAATATAGCGGGCGACATAAGTTGCGCAGTCTTCCGGACATTTAATATCAACACTAATCAGACTTTTGAAACGCCCCTCAACTTTTTTAAGCGGCAAAGGCTTCAACTGACCGAGGCCGGCAGCTGCCAAATCACGGGCAATACCGCGCACACCCAAACACTCGGCACGGTTCGGCGTAATATTAATTTCAATAACCGGATCCGCATTCAAAATTTCGGCAGCCGGCACACCAATCGGTGTATCTGCGGGCAGAACAATAATTCCGTCATGATCATCGCCGATACCGAGCTCTTTTTCCGAACACATCATGCCAAAGCTCTCAACGCCGCGAATTTTGCCGACCTTCAAAGTTTCATTATAAGCCGGAATGGTAACCCCGACCGGTGCAAAAATACCGATTGTATGCAAGGCAACATTCGGTGCACCGCAAACAACCTGCAATTTTTTTTTTTTTTTTTTAACCATCAACAAATGCAGATGGTCTGAATCCGGATGCATATCAAAAGTTTCAACTTTTGCTGTAACAAAGCCTTCTAACTTGGCGGCGGGATTAATAATTTCCTCTACCTCCAAGCCGATTTTTGTCAGAGTCTCGGCAATTTCATCAACACATGCCGTTGTATCCAAATGTTCTTTTAACCACGAAATCGTAAATTTCATCTTGCCGCTCCTCCGTTATTGCTCAAACCGCCTGTCATTGAAGAAATATCCAAGGGGACAAAGCCATAATGTTTTAACCATCGAATATCTGACTCAAAGAAAGTCCGAAGATCGGGAATTCCATATTTCAACATTGCCAATCTGTCTAATCCGACACCGAAAGCAAATCCCTGATAAACATCCGGGTCAATGCCGCCGGCACGCAAAACATTCGGATGCACCATACCGCAACCCAAAATCTCCAGCCAATCCGTACCGGCACCGATTTTAAGCTCGGTTTTAGTTTTCAAACAACCGATATCCATTTCCGCCGAAGGCTCGGTGAAAGGGAAAAATGACGGACGATACCGAACCGGAATTTCATCCAATTCAAAAAATGCTTTTACAAAATCATAAAGACAGCCCTTCAAATGCGCCATGGTAATATCTTTGCCGATAACCAAACCCTCGACCTGGTGGAACATCGGGGTATGCGTGGCATCATAATCACTGCGATAAGTGCGCCCCGGCGCAATAATGCGAATGGGGGGCTGCTGTTTTTCCATCGTACGAATTTGTACCGGCGACGTATGCGTTCTAACCACAAAACTATCATCTTTATCCGCGCTGTCAGGATTGGGAATATAAAAAGTATCCTGCATTTGTCTTGCCGGATGATTTGCCGGCATATTTAAGGCGTTAAAGTTATGAAACTGGTCTTCAATATCCGGCCCTTCGGCAACACTAAATCCCATTTCTCCGAAAATAGCCGTAACTTCTTCATATATTTTGGAAACCGGATGAATCCGTCCCTGATTTTCAGGACGAACAGGCAATGTAACATCTATCTTCTCGGCGGCTAATTTTGCATTAAGCTCCTGAACTTCCAAAAACTGCTTACGCGCCTCTAATGCTTTTTCAACCTCAACTTTCAAGATATTAAGCGTTTTTCCCGCTTCTTTTCTTTCTTCGGCAGGCATTGCCCCCAAGCCTTTCATCATCTCGGTAATTCGGCCTTTTTTACCCAAGATTGCCACGCGCAAATCTTCAAGGGCTTTCATATCGGAAGCCGCGACAATTTCTGCCGTTAACTCCTTTTGTAATTGCTCCGTATTTTCCATTTTCCACCTGAAATATTAAACTAAAACTTCAACTTTTGCCCTCTTGGGGCTGATTTAAAATGCAAAAGAGTCAACCCGAAAAAACTCAAGTTAACTCTTTTTCAGCATTTTGCTTAAAATCGTTCTTACTTATTTAATGCAGATTTTGCAGCCTCAACCAGCTTAGCAAAATTAGCAGGCTCTTTCAAAGCGATATCAGCAAGGACTTTTCGGTCGAGTTCAATGCCGGCTTTGTTAAGCCCGCACATAAATCGAGAATAAGTCATATCCTGCAAGCGAGTTGCCGCATTGATTCTTTGAATCCACAAAGCGCGGAAACTTCTTTTTTTGGCGCGTCTGTCGCGATAAGCATATTGTAATGCTTTCTCAACTTTTTCAACCGCTACTCTGAATACGTTTTTGGAACGACCTCTGTAACCTTTGGCCATACCCAAAATTTTCTTATGGCGGGCACGAGCCGTTACACCTCTTTTAATACGAGACATCTAAATACCCTCCTACAAATACGGTAAAAATTGTTTGACGATTTTGGCATCGGACTCACTCATCAGAATGGTGCCGCGAGCCTGTCTTTTCATTTTGGGAGATTTGCAGAACAGACAATGTCTCTTTTTTGCAAAATTTCTTTTCAATTTACCGGTTCCGGTAGCGCTGATGCGCTTCTTAACCGCACTTTTGGTTTTTAATTTTGGCATTTTAATCCCTTTCTTAAAGTTTATTTACTTGGATTTTCCGAGCAATCAGGCATGCCATATCCGCCTTAATTACTCTTAAAGCTCTTAGGTTATACACATATAATTTTTATTTTTCAAGCGATTTTTCAGCCTCAGGTGCATTTTTTTCATTTTCCGCCCCGGAAGACGCCGCACCTTCCGGCTCATTTTGCTTGGTTGGTTGCGGTTCTCTGCCGGCATAAAAATCCGTCATTTGCTCTAACGTAATATAACCACCCTTATCGGCATCCATAGCCTTAAAAATCTCTTCAGGAGATTTATAAGTTCCTTCTTTCTTCTGACGCCGAATAATGCGTCTATCCTCACGGCTCAATTTACGGCTCTTAAATTCTTCCAAACTCAGCTTGCCGTCACCATCTTTATCAAGCGAGCGCATCTGATATCCGGCTGTTCTGCGGGCCAATCTTTCTACCGGCGGCAAAGAATCTTTTGGCATAACATACTTGGCCTCAACCCAACCGGCGCTCAAAAAACTCATCCCTGCCAAAATCAAAAAAAACTTTTTCATCATTTTTGAGCCTTGCTTAATAAAAATTTTCTTCCGACACAAACTTACTGGCCCGTGTATCTACCAAGACGCCGTCTTTAAGCACCACTTTGCGGTCCATTTTATCTGCAAGCTCAAAGTTATGCGTGGCAATAAGTGCCGAAAGTTTGGTTTCTTTCACGATTGAAAGCAATTCGCCGAAAACAACCTCTGACGTCCGCGGGTCCAAATTTCCGGTGGGTTCATCGGCCAAGAGCAACTTCGGTGCATTTGCCAAAGCTCTGGCAATGGCAACACGCTGCTGTTCTCCGCCCGACAACTCACTCGGACGATGTTTAAAACGCTTTGCCAAACCCAAACGACTGAGCAACCACTCAGCCTTTTCGCGCGCATTTTTCATTGAGGCACCGGCAATAAGCTGCGGCAGCATAACATTTTCCACCGCATCAAAATCTGCCAACAAATTATGATACTGATAGACAAAACCCAGATAATCGCGCCGCAAAGCCGTACGCATGCTATCCCCGAGTTTGCTGCACTTTTTGCCATCCAGAAAAACCTCGCCTTTGCTGGGTTTTTCGAGCAAACCCGAAATCTGCAACATCGTAGATTTACCAGACCCCGAAGGCCCGAGCAAGGCCACGATTTCTCCGGGCATAATCTCCAAATCAACCCCGCGCAAGACCTCCAGATTTTGGCTTCCCTGTTTAAAAGTCTTTACAACTTTTCTTAACTCTAAAGTCGGCGTAATTTTATTCATAACGCAAAGCCTCCACCGGATCAAACTTGGCTGCACGATAAGCCGGATAAATCGTCGCCAAAAAAGATAACAACAAAGAAATCACCGCCACGGTTGTCACCTCAAGAGGATCAACCTTTGCCGGCAACTGTGACAAGAAATATATCTCGGCCGAAAACAAATCGCGTCCGGCAATATTTTGCAAAAACTGACGAATAGCCTCAATATTATAGCAAAACAACAAACCCAAAACCAAACCGAGCGTTGTCCCGACCACACCGATAAAAGCACCGTCCATAAAAAAGACACGCATAATCATCCCCTTAGTCGCGCCGATGGTTCTAAGCACGGCAATATCACGCCCCTTATCTTTTACAAGCATAATAAGCCCCGTAATGATATTAAACGCCGCCACCAAAATAATCAGCGTCAATATTAAGAACATCACATTACGCTCAACCGCAATCGCATTAAAAAATGCCGCATTTGTCTGTTCCCAATCATAAACATAAGCCCCTGCGCCGCCGACACTTTGCTCAATAGCCTGCTTCACGGGCTTTAATGTTTTTTGATCTTTAAGCGTCACATCAATATGCGTCACGCCGCCTTTCATTCCAAAATAAAGCTGCGCGGCATCCAAGGGCATAAAGATAAAGCTGGAATCATATTCATACATGCCCACATCAAAAGTACCGATAACTCTGTAAGCCTTCATTCTGGGAACCGTTCCGAAAGCGGTAACCTTCCCGTTCGGAGAAATAAGGGTTATTTCATCTCCGGGAATCACACCGAGCTTGCGTGCCAACCTTGAGCCGATAACCACGCTGTTACCCTCATATTCTTCCATGTCTACATCACTTAAGGCATCACGCATAATTTCTTTGCGCAGCATATCTTCTTTGCTCACCCCGCGCACCATAGCTCCTTCTGCAGCTTTACCGGCCGTAACCAACAACTGCCCCTCAATCATGGGAATAACCGTTTCCACTTGCTGATATTCGCCGATTTCTTTAACGGCTTCCTGATAATTATTAAACGGATACCCGGCAGGAGACATAATCCCGATATGCCCGTTAATTCCCAAAATACGTCCTAACAACTCATGGCGAAACCCGTTCATAACCGACATCACGATAATCAAGGTCGCCACGCCGAGCGCTATCCCCGTAAAAGCAAAACCGGTAATTACCGAAATAAAACCCTCTTTGCGCTTGGCACGCAAATAACGACAGGCCATCAAGCGTTCAAATTTTGCAAAAATCACCTTATCTCTCCTCTAACTATGCTTTATTTATATTATAACCGCACAATAAAGCAAGTTTGACTTCAAACTTGTGCGTAAAAATCTCACAAAGAAAAACATAGACATTCAAAATTTTTGTTTTATGATGAGGCATCATTAACAAGGGAAAAAGACATGAACAAACAACAAAAAATTTTTCTGTTTTTAACACTCGGCATATTGGCATACACCCCGCTTAATGCTTTGGCAAAAACTCATTTTTTGCCCAATTATCACGAAGAAAAAATGATTTTCTCCGCAGATAACTCACCTGATGCCCCTTCGGATAATGGCGGCGGCTCAAACAATGATGACACGACGGAAGCAGAACAACTTTGCCCGCCTTATTTATTAACCCCAGAAGACTGCCGTGAAGCCGGCCAAATCCCCGACCCCACCGCACCGACCTGCACCGATTCAAACGGTATCCACTACACCGCTTGCCGCTGCAGCAATGAATATCAAGAATGCCGTAACAATTCTTACGGTGACCCGTCAACGGCTTGCACTGACAGTGAAGGAACAAAGTTCAAAAATTGCCTGTGCGACAGACAACGTTTTCCAAAATCGGAAGCAGATTGTCGCCAAGATATGGGGCCAAACGCTGCCTTGTTTTTAACTTTATGCCATGAAACCGTAAACGGCGTCACCACCATCTATGGCAATTCTTGCGGATGCAACCCATCTTGCCCGCCTTCACACCCTTATCAAAGTTGCGGCAACAAAACCATCATAAGCAAAGTCAGTGACGGCTGCATCGGTTCTTGCTATAAATGCATATAAAAAAAAATCTCCGCGATTGCGGAGATTTTTTTTTAACCATATTATTTTGCGGTTCCGACCAATTTTCGACGTGCCATCAAACCTTCACTAATCTGCAAATTGGTCATAATCATAGTATCCAAAATTTTCGGATTAAGTTTATTCAAATCCTTTCCCACTTCCAAAGTTCTTTTTGAAACATAATCCGCCAACTTAATCAGATTTTCTTTAGTTTCGGGTGGCAATTTATTAGTCTTGGATTTTGCCAAAGTCTTCATATAAACCCAAAGTTTCATATTATTATCTAAGGCAGACACAAGATCGGTCGGATTACTGCTTTCGCGTGCCGCAGATAAATCAATAGCACATTTCAGCAAGGAAAATGCCTCTTCTTTGGCCAAATTGTTTTTAACGACTTCAAACAAGCCTTCCGAAATTTGCATGTTAATATTAATCAAACTGTCAAAGTCTGATTTTTCCATATCAACCCCTTTATAAAGGGTTAATCTTTCAACAAATTTTGATAAAGAAAGCAGGTTGCTTTTAATATCTTCAGGAAGCAAGTTCTTTGCATTTTTCAGAGAAGTTTCTATTTCGACCCAAAGCTTCAGATTATTATCCAAAGCGGCCAACATTTGTTTTTTGTCACCGCTGGTGGAAGCTTTTGACAAAGCCATGGCATAATTTAACAAAATTTTTGCCTCAGCTTCGGCATCTTTAACTTGTTCAAGGGTATCTGTCATTTTTTACTCTCTTAAAAATTAATGTTTCAACTTTAATATAATTCGCCTTCTTGTCTTTTTAAACCAAACTTTTCTAAATATAAACATATTAAGAAACAAAAGCCCGTTTTAAATTGGGGAGAAAAAACAGGCTTTTGCCCTTAAAACAAAGAAAAAATGGGGAGATTTTTTCTTTTAACGACATAATAATACTTGTAACTTTTCAAACAAACTTGTCTAGAATGGCGCCAAAATATCAATCAACTGACGTCCGTAGCGAGGTTGTTGAACATCACTAATCACACCCTTACCACCGTATGAAACACGCAGCTCGGCAATTTTGCTCGATTCTATGGTATTATCGGAAGTAATATCGGCACGTCTGATAATACCGCGTACCGTTAGCTGACGCACTTCATAGCTGACTCTGATTTCTTGCGTACCTTCAATAACCAAATTACCGTTCGGAAGAACCTGCGTTACAACGGCAGCCATCGTCATCTCAATTTTTTCCTGCCGATCAATTTTACCATCGCCGGAAATTTCTCTATTAGAATTTACGCTAATCAAATCATCATGGTTTGCTTTATCAGGGAAATAATCTTTAATATAATCTTCATAACCGAAGAATGTTCCAATTCCCATAGAGTCTTTATTATCATCACGATTTTGTTCCATCTCGTTTTCCATCAAAGCATTATCTTTGGCTGAAACCTTAACCGTAATAATATCACCGACTTTTGAGGCTCTCTGGTCTTTGAAAAAACCGTTAGACCCTCTGACCCACAAGGAATTTGCACCGGCACTGGCACTCTGCTCCTGAGGCATCGGCATTGACACCGGTTGATACCCGGGTGCTTCAACCGGATTCACAATCGGATTCAATTCCGGCTCTTTACCGATATTCCGCAGTCTATCCCATGTACCGCAGCCGGACAAAGATGTTGCCATCAACAACACTGCCATGCTGGTTTTTAATCTTTTTAACTCATTCATGCCATAGTCTCCCCTCTATTGGACATCTACCGATACCGTATCTTTATCCAACACGGTCCCGAACAGAATTTTTCTGCTCTTAATATTCATAACTTCAATTTTATCGCCTTTAGCCGCATCTCGTTGAGCCTCAGCTTTGGCCGTAATTTGCATATGTTCCGTACGATAAAGCAAGCTGACAATATCGCCTTTTTTAATAATAATTTTATTTCCGACATCACGATCCGTAACCAACCGCCCTTCCTTCAAAGACCTTTTGGCTTCTTTACCGACTAATTTTTCCAAATCGATAATATGCATCGGCTTAACACGGCTGGCCCGGATAGAAACTGTTTTAAACTGCTTTGCGGTTAATAATTCGCCTTTGGTAATATTAACCTTCGGCACCCAAACTTCTTGCAAGGGGTAATATTTTCCCATCAAAACGGTTTTATCCTTTGACTGCCCGTCGGCAAAAATTTCCACATCTGCCGTAAACTTGTTCTGCAAAGCATCATATTTCAACAAAGAAATCATAACTTTTGCCGTATCGGCATCTTCATAAACAAAATTTGTCTGTCCGCCGAAAATCTCAATATCCACCGCTTCATCAACCCCTTGATTGACAAACTCAGAAGCCAAAGCCTCGTGCAAATCTTTTTCAGACACGACAGCCGGCGCCGCCCAAACAATGCGCGGGAGCATCAAAGCCAAGCCCAAAAGATATAAAGCGATTTTTTTCATGACCTTCTTACCTTTTATTTCAGCTGATTAATCGTACTCAACATCTGGTCAGAAGTTGAAATAATCTTTGAGTTCATCTCATAAGCGCGTTGAGCTGAAACCAACTCGGTAATTTCTGCCACCGGGTTAACGTTTGAGGTTTCCAAATATCCTTGCAGCAAAGAACCAAACCCCTCAACATCCGGATTATCAATAATCGGCGCCCCTGAAGCCTGGGTTTCCAAGAACATATTCTGCCCCATAGCTTCCAAACCGGCCTCATTGGGGAATGTTGCCAACTCAAGCTGACCAACGTTTACTTCATCGGTTTCGCCATCTTGTTTTACCCAAACTTCACCTGAGGAGTTAACATAAATTTCAACCGCATCTTCGGGAATTGTAATTTCCGGCTGTACCGTATAACCGTCATGGGTAACAATAACACCGTCACCGTTACGCTGAAATGCACCGTCACGCGTATAAGCCGTTCCCTTACCTTCGGGAAGCTCAATTTGGAAATAGCCGCGCCCTTGAATAGCCAAGTCCAAAGTATTATTCGTATTGGTCAAACCGCTCCCCTCGGTAATACGATAAACCGCAGCGGTTCTGACACCAAGACCTAGCTGAATACCGGAAGGAACAACCGTCTGTGACGCACTTGAAGTTGCCCCCGGGCGAATAATATTTTGATATAACAAGTCATTGAATTCGGCTCTTCTTTTTGTATAAGCCGTGGTGTTCATATTGGCGATATTGTTGGAAATAACATCAACATTGGTTTGTTGAGCCAACATTCCCGTAGCACCGATATTTAATGATCTCATCTTTCTTCCCCTTAAAACTAAGCTAACTGTGAATATGTACTAATGGTATTTGACAAACGTTCATGTTCTTCATCAATCATCTGTTGCACAAACTCATAAGAACGTTGCAAATCAATTAATTTTGTCATTTCTGCGATTGGCGAAACATTGGACTTTTCAATCATGCCTTGCTTAACATTTACCGGCTCGCCCAAAATCAGCGCATTCCCGTCTGTATTTTCAAACATCGTTCCCGAAATTTTCAGCAATTTCTGATTATCGGCAAAAGACACCAATTTCAAACGACCGATAACACCGTTTTCGGTTGAAACATCACCATTTTCAGCAAAGCTGATAGAAGTTTCTCCCGGCGCAAAGAAAATCGGTTCATTATTTTCCGACAAAACCGCGTAGCCTTCTTTGGTAACCAACTGCCCGTCCGCATTTAATGAAAACTGACCTTTACGTGTATATCTTTCCCCCTCAGGCGTTTCAACGGCAAAAAAAGCATCACCCTGAATGGCCAAATCCAAACTGTTGCCGGTTTCAACGAATGCGCCTTCGCTAAAATCCTTAAACATTCCGTAATCCATGGTAAAATAAACCGGAACTTTCCCAAAACCTTGGGCAGCTTCGGTCTTAACCATATAGTCAGTGAAAACGGCTTCATCTTGCTTATAACCGGAAGTATTCATATTGGCCATATTGTTGGAAACAATGTCCATTTGTTTCCACAAGGCCATCTGGCGTGATAAAGCAACATATTTTGTATTATCCATTATATTCTCCCCAATAGTTTTGGATAATGAAACTTGAATGCACTTTATTATGCAAACAGCGTGCCAAAAATTTTAAAACCAATAAAAAGTTTTAAAACCAATGCTAAAAAAAATTCCTTTCAGCTTCTGCAGAAAGGAATTTTACTCTTGGTGCTTTAGATAAAAAATTACTTCAAGGCGTTTCCGAAAGGAACACAACCTGCTGTTTGTTGCAAAACATAGGCTTCGGACAAATTACCTTCAATAACTTTTTTACGCATATCCAAGCGACGGAGTTGATGTTTTTCCAGACGATAATACTCTTTTTCACCGGCCGCATTTACTGTGGTCAGGTGATTATTTTTAAGTTTATAAGTTCCATGTTCATTTACGACATGATGATTTTTGCCGAGATAATCCATTCTTTCCAAATAACGACCATTGTTATCAAAAGTCAAAGTGGTAACAATGCCGTCGGCATCGGCCGCAGGAAGAATTCCCATATAAGAAGCGCACAATGTCTGATGTTCGGTTTTTAAGGAACAAGCAGCCAACAAAACAACGCCGGCCAAAACTGACAATGATTTTTTCATACGTTTTCTCCTTATTGATAACTACATTTACCAAATAAGGATACAACAACAAAATTACAAGGGAGACGATGAGAAAAATTTTTGCAAATTCCACGTTTCATAGCGAGCAATATCCTCTTGCCAATTTTCGCGGACTTTTACAAACAAAAACAGATGAATTCTTTCTTCAAGCAAATCTTCAAGCTCTTTGCGCGCACTTTGACCGATACGCTTAATCATGGCACCGTTTTTGCCGAGCACGATAATTTTTTGGCTGTCTCGTTGAACATAAATAGTCATTTCTGCCCGCACCGAACCATCTTCGCGTCTTTGCCACAATTCCGGCTCCACCGTCAAAGCATAAGGAAGCTCATCATGCAAAAATAAAAACAACTTCTCACGCACCACCTCGGCCGTTAACAACTTCAACGGCATATCCGAAATCTGATCTTCCGGATAATACCAGGGGCTGAGCGGCAAATTGGCTGCCAAATAATGATAAAAGTCATCCGTATGCTGACCGTTTAAGGCCGAGATAAAAAACGTTTCCTTAAAATGACCGCAGGCATTAAGCTCGGCGCTTAACTGCAACAACCGCTCTTTACCGACCAAATCGATTTTATTAATCAGCAAAACCGCTTCTTTTTTAGCCTCATTAAGTTTGGCAATAATCTGTCGCGTTTCCGCATCAAGACCATGTTTGGCATCTACCACCAAAACAATAATATCGGCATCGGCCACACTGCTCCAGGCAGAAGACACCATTGCCCGATCCAAACGTCTTTTGGGCGTAAAAATCCCCGGCGTATCCAAAAAAATTATTTGGCTGTTTTCATAAATACCAATCCCTTTAACCAAAGTTCTGGTTGTTTGCACCTTGGGCGAAACGATAGATACTTTTGAGCCGACAAAATTATTTGTAATGGTAGATTTCCCGGCATTCGGTGCCCCGATAAGCGCCACAAAACCGCAACGTGTTTCCTCAGGAGCCTGAGCTATTGACATATTTTTCTCCCAAGCTATCTAAAATTTTTGCGGCAGCATGTTGTTCGGCAGCCTTTTTACTGCGTCCGCTGCCGACGGCCTCTAATCCGCCGACATTAACGGCAATATAAAAAGTCGGTTCATGCTCACTGCCTTCGCGCCGAACTTGCTTATAAACAGGCATATTCCACCCCTTAATATGTGCAACTTCTTGCAAAGATGTTTTGGCATCTTTGGGCGGGGCAGTTCGTTTATCAATTAAATCAGCCCAGTTACGTTCGACAAAAGCAAAGGCTTCATCAAAACCACCGTCTTTATAAATAGAGGCAATCAAAGCCTCTCCGACATCACAAAGCACATTCTCGTTTGTACGAATTTCTTCATTGGCGGCAAACAAATATTTATCCAATTCCAAGTGACGCGCCACTTCGGCAACGGCCTCTTTACAAACCAATGCCGTATGCCTTTGCGCCAAACTTCCCTCTGCTTCCCGCGGAAAAGCCTTACACAACATGGTTGCCACAGCCAACCCCAACACTCTGTCGCCTAAAAATTCCAAACGTTCATAATTTTCATTAACACTGCTGCTGCAACTGCTATGAGTCAGAGCATGACGCAAAAGATGAAGATTTTTATAGTGATATCCGAGTTTTTTTTCTAAATCTGCCAGCATCTTTTATCTCCGCAACAGCTTGCGATAACAAAACTAATTAATCTTGTTAAACAAACGAGACCAACGAATTTTTCTCGGCCAATACCAAGGTTGATACCAAGCATCATCACTATTATGAGAAAAGAACAAGAAGCGCGCCTTTCCAACCAAATTTTCCGCCGGCACAAAACCAACGCTCACGCGGCTGTCATCTGAACGGTCCCGATTATCTCCCATTACAAAATAGCTGTCTTGCGGCACGACCACTTCCGGTACATTGTCATTTTTTTCATAATCCGAAAGTTCTAAAATTTTGTGTTTTTTACCATTAGGCAAAGTTTCAATATATTGATGGAATCTTTCCCCATTACCAAAATCATCACGCAAAACAAAATTTTCAATTTCTTCGCGTTCAACCATTTTGCCGTTAATATAAAGCCGTCCGTCTTCCATCTTAATTTTATCACCGGGCAAACCAATAACTCTTTTAATAAAATCGGTCTTATTATCTTGCGGAAATTTAAACACCACAACATCACCGCGTTGCGGGGCGTCTTCCCAAATCCGCCCTTCAAACAAAGGCATGCTAAAAGGCAGAGAATGTTTTGAATAACCATAAGTATATTTTGAAACAAACAAATAGTCGCCGACATAAAGTGTCGGATACATGGAACCGGAAGGAATTTTAAAAGGTTCAAACAAAAATGTTCTGATTAAAACCGCAATCAAAATCGCATAAAACACTGTTTTCAGTGTTTCTTTAATACCATCTTCTTTTTCCATAACAGCTGCCTTTTCTCTTAAAAATTAACGCTTATAATACTCAATATTTTTATTTAGGCAACCCCTAATTTCAGCTTTCAATAATAACCACGGCGCTTGCCCAAGGTGCATCATCGGAAAGCGTCAGCCACAAGTTTTTACCGCCGATTTTATGCATAAACTCAAGCCCTTTTCCGCTAAGGCTAAGAAGCGGACGCCCGTGTTTATCATGAGAGAGGCTGATATCCTTCCATTCCAAGCCATAACGAAAGCCGGTTCCCAAAGCCTTGGAACAAGCCTCTTTAGCAGCAAAAATTTTGGCAGCACTGGCGGCTCTTTTAGCTTCCGATGGCATTTGCTGCAAAAGCTGAATTTCTTCTTGTGTAAAAATTTTGTTCATAAAATGTAAGCCGAATTTTTGCAAAGAGGCCTCTATGCGCTTGATATTCACAATATCATTTCCAAGTCCGACAATCATTATTAATCCTCTTTTTGTAAATGAGCCGCTTTCATTTCCAGGCGCTTTAAGCGGGCGACGGCAAGTCTATCTAATGCTTTTTTCATCAGATAATAAGACACAAACCAAGACAGAAAATAATAAGGGATACAGCCGACCATCATCGGCCAAATAATGGGCCACACATCAGAAAAAAACACGCTAAAATCAAAAGTCATCAAGGCATGCATGGATTTTTCAAACACTTGCAAAAACTCAACTTTAGCACCGCTTTGTGTCTCCCCCAAAAACCATCGTCCGGTATAAAGAACCGAAATCCAAATAAATGGAAACGTCCAAGGGTTTCCGGCGGCGGTCCCGATAGCACTTGCCAAAATATTTCCACGGACAAACCAAGCCGTAATAGCCGCCAAAACAAAATGAAATCCGACAAAAGGCGTAAAAGAAATCGCCACACCGCAAGCCACACCGGCGGCGATCTCACGAGGCGTTCCTTTTAAGCGCTGTAAACGCAGTAAAATATAACGCCCATAACGCTTCCATCCGCCCTCGGGCCAAACCCAAGACTTAAGACGCTTTAGCAATGCCGGTTTTTGACGACGTCTGAACATATATTTCCCCTTCTCTCTTAAAAATAATATATAAAATCTAAAATATAAGTCAAACAAAGAAATTTTAAAATATAAGGCAAAATTTTTTGAGCGTACAAAAAGGTACGTGACTAAAAATTTTACCCCGAAGTTATCGTATTAGATAACCGTTATACAAGCTTTAAAGTTCGGATAGCGTGTGTGAATAATAAACGCTAAGCAAAAAAGCCCCCTGATGGGTGCTTTTTTGTCTGCAAGTTCTTCGGAAAACCTTAGCGAGCAAACCTGTAAGAAGACAGGCGCGCG
>CALXWF010000041.1 GCA_944392285.1 uncultured Alphaproteobacteria bacterium
CTTGTCCGCTCAAACCAATAACAACAGCCATAGCGGTAACGGTAAGTAAATTTTTCATGATTTTATCCTCTCTCAAAAGTTAAATTACAATGTTTTTCCTAAAAGTCAAAGTCAAGATGCTTGGTAACCATCTTACAAGACTCATTTCCACATATTAAACTTAAGGAACGCTTAAGGAATAAAACTTTTTTACTAAAAAGATGTATATTATTGAAAAACAATAATATTTTTTTATTTATTTTTTAGTTTTGCCCTTCAAGCTGAAACATCAAATTAGCTTTTTTCAAAACGTCTGCCGCATAGAGAAGGGAGATTTCTTCTTCACGACTAAGCTCCATTTCAATATGGTGGTTCAAATAGTTCTCGAGCTTAATCTTAGCGCTTTCAAAAGTTTTTGCTCCAAAATCCGGAGCCGGGCCGTTAATCGGCAGCATCAAAATATGCAAAGCATTCAGGCGGCTGTCTTTAACCACATTTTCAACCCCGTAATGAACTTGCTCAAAGGCGGCAAATTCTTGCTTAATCTTAAGAGCGGTTTTTAAAATTTCTGGCAAATTAATTTCTTCGGGAATAATGAAGAATTTATGTTTTTGGGCAGAAACACCGAGTTTTTCTCGGGAGGAAAACACCGAAACGGGGATAGAGAGCATCAAACCGAGCGTAATCGGTAACATCCACCAAAACAGCTCATGTGCATATTTCCATACCACAAGAGAGGTAACAATGCCAAGAAGCGTATGCCAAAAATGCCGCCGTCCGGCCTCTTTCCAAGAGGTTCCGGTTTCATCGCGATTCTGGGTTTTCCAACCGGCATCGTTTCCGGCAAAAATATCAAAAACAAATTTGCTTTGAAACATCATCATAATCGGAGCGGAGAGGGCGCTGAAAATAATCTCGGCCAGCGTACTCTTAATTGCCCCGAGGCGACCGCCGATATCCTGGGGTTTATTTTGTTTCAAATAAATTATCAAGCCGAGAATTTTAGGAAAGATCAGCATAAAGATAGAAAAGACAAACAAGCTGATAACGCCGATAGCATCAAAAATCGGCCAGTTCGGAAACAGCGTATAAGTTGTCGGAAAATACTCTGTCGGAAAGATATTGCGCCCCAAAGCAACGCAAAGTCCCACCAACAAAAAACACAGCCACAAAGGCGAGGAGAGATAAGACATAATGCCGATAATAAAATGGATTCGGCTAATGGGATGCAAGCCCTTAGAGATTAAAACTTTAATATGCTGCATATTTCCCTGACACCACCGACGGTCACGAATGGCAAAATCAATCATAGACGGCGGACATTCTTCAAAACTCCCCTTAAGCTCGGGCAAAAGCCAAGCCAACCAACCGCCGCGACGAATAAGTGCTGCTTCAACAAAATCGTGGCTCAAAATATGTCCGCCGAAAGGAGCTCTTCCGCTCAACACCGGAAGTTTGCAACATTCCATAAATGCCTTAACGCGAATAACGGCATTATGCCCCCAATAATTGCTGTCGCCGATTTGCCAATAAGCCAGCCCGGCCGACACAATCGGCCCATAGACTTTGCCGGCAAATTGCTGGATTCTTGCAAACAAAGAATGGCGGTTAACGCACATCGGCGGCGCCTGAATAATGCCTGTTTGCGGATTCTCTTCCATAAGAGCGGCCATGGTAACAATGGTTTCTCCTTCAAGCAAACTATCAGCGTCTAAAACAATCATATAGTCATACAAAGAGCCCCATTTGTTGCAAAAATCTTCAATATTTCCGCTTTTGCGGGCAATATTCATCGGCCGTCTGCGATAATAAATTTTCATTCCGTCGGGCATCAGACTCATGGTCTCAAGCCACATCTGTTCTTCCTGCACCCAAACTTTGGGGGTGGTCGTGTCGCTTAAAACAAAAATATCAAATTTCTGGTGTGCGCCGGTATTTTCCAAACTTTGCGCCATTGCCAACAAATTGGCAAAGACGCTGAGGGGCGATTCATTATAAACCGGCATTAAAATTGCGGTCTTAGAGGTAAGTTCTCGTCCTTTTTCCGGCCAAGCAATGCCCGGAACATTTTTTTTGCGCCACAATTCAAAAAAGCCAAAAATGCTTGACCAAAAGAACAAAGCAATCCACCCAAAGGTCAGCATAAACAGCACAATCATCAAAAACCGCGTAATAAAACCGGCATCACTTGGAATAACGCTGACCCATTTAAATGTTGCCAACAAGGTGCTGACAAACATCAAGCCAAAGACTTTAACTCTTCGGCTGCGAATTTGTTGAGGGGTGATAGGAACAAAATTATTGCTCATTTTTTCTTTCTTCCGCTGTGAAAAGGTTCAATAACTTGCGGTTTCATTTCCGCATATTTATATTGGGGGGCGTTTATCACATAATTTTGCTGCATTTGCCTAATCAGGGCAAGCGGGAGCTTAAAGTTTTTTAATTCTTCGGTTGAACATTTGTCAGACCCGCCGCAAAGCAAAAAACACAGCTTAAACTCTGCCAAAAGCTGCTCATCGTCCAAACGCGACTGCGGAAAAATCTTTTTGGCGGTTTTAAGCAAAAAATTATCAACCAAGCCTAACAACACTTCCCCGTTCTCACAGCCGCTTTTATCCAGATTCTGAACAACGGCAGCCACAACCGAGGCAAGTTTGTCCCCCTTAAAGCCAAAACTTTTCAAATAAGCGGCAATAATATCTTCTTTACTCTGGATTCTTATGGTAACCATTGATAACTCCACACTTCAGAAATATTTTTGCCTTTTTTAACCACGGCTGCCCGCAATTCAGAGGTTTTACCGTTAGGGACAAAATCAATATAAGCAGTCAAACCTTTGGTTAAAGGGTTATACATCAAATGTTTTCCGACAATCTCACCCTCACTGGCCGAAACATCTAACGAGGCAATCCCGTCTTTTACTTCTTTTTCCATGTTCAGAATGTCAAAATCAATGACAAATTTACGTTTATTGGTCTCAAGCATTCCTGAAACGCCGCCGATTCCGGTATAAGTTGCGGTAATATCTCCGGGAACTTTTTCTACCGGCATTTTAGAAAACCAGTAAAGCCGATATTGATAGCGCAGAGGCTTCAGCGGTTTAACCCGTTTTTTAGGCACCCAATAGGCCACGATATTATCGTGAATTTCTTGCGCGGAAGGAATTTCAACCAACTCAACCTGACCCTTGCCCCAATCGCCGATAGGCTCAACCCAAACGCTCGGGCGCTGCTCATAATGAGTCTCAAAATCCAAATAATGCGCGGGGTCTTTATCTCTTTGCAATAAGCCGAACCCTTTGGGGTTATTGTCAACAAAATCGCTTATTCTCAAATGTTTTGAATTATCTAACGGCCGCCACAACCATTCACCTTGACCGTTCCATACCAAAAGCCCGTCACTGTCATGCACTTCCGGGCGGTGGTCATCAAACTTGTTTTTTGTATTTTCGCCAAACAAATACATTGAGGTTAACGGAGCAATGCCGAGTTTATTAATTTCTTTACGTGGAAACAGCACCATATCCACCTCAACCACGGTATTTTCTCCCGGTGTGATAATAAATTTATAAGCGCCTGTCACGCTTTGGCTGTCAAGCAGGGCATAAACCGTAACGGATTCGCTTTTGCGTTTGGGGCGAACCACCCAAAATTCACGAAATATCGGAAATTCTTCACCCGTTTGCACGGCTGTGTCAATGGCCAAGCCTCTGGCCGACAAACCATATTTTTGCCCTTTTCCCAAGGCTCTGAAATAGCTTGCCCCCAAAAAAGAAATCAGCTCATCATAATAAGCATCGGTGTTTAAAGGCGCATGGAGCCGAAACCCGGCATAGCCGAGTTTTGCAAAGGCTTTTGTATCTAATTTGTTTTTACCATAATCAAAATAAGCCGGCGCATAAGGGAGCGGATGACTTTGACCGTTAATCACTTCATTAACCACGACAGAGGTCTGAAACAAGGATCCCAAGTGAAAAAACTGAATTTCGAACGGCAGTCTTTTGCCGAACCAAGGGCCGTTTTCGCGGCTGAAACGAATATCTCTGTGCTCATCATAATTAAGCGCGGCCAAATCTTTGGGCAAATTGTTTGCCGGCGGCAAAAAAGGGGATTCAGCCAAAGATTTTGCCATGCGCACCACATTTTCTTCGCTGAAAGCATTATCATTTAATGTAAGGGTCTGCAGCTGTTTTTCCTGCCGATAATCCAAATACCAGTCTGCCGCATATTTAATAGCGGCAATAAGTGCCGCCCCGACACCTATGGCCATTATCATCAATATAAGTCGACGTCGAGAGTTTTGTTTCATCATTCCCTGCCGTAATTTTAAAAATTTTTCATAACCTTCAAATAAAAGTACATTTTTGCGCCGAAGTCAAGAGCACGACATTTTAATTTGCATTAAGAAAGGGGAGAAAATCTCCCCTTCCTTAAAAGATTATGGTCCTAACCTATTTTTTTAGAAAATTTTTCACCCAAGCAATAAGCATTTCTTTTTGCTTAGGATTTTTCATAAGATAATAGCCCAGACCGCCGAGCAACAGCAAAGAAACCACAACCCGTCCCGCTGTGTTTCCGCCTTCTTCGGGCGAATATTCATCTTGCAAATCCTGCACAAACTCTTGCATCTCGGCATCATTTGCCGTCAGGCTCAGGGGTGTTTGTCCGAAGCTGTTTTTTTGCAAGACATCGGCACCGGCTTCTGCCAAGAGTTTAATAACCTCTTTTTGCAGCTTCTTGTCTTTTTTCAGATTATCAGATTGTAAGGCAATCATGATATATGAATTTTTGTGTCTGCCGTTATAGCTCATGTCAAAGCCGATATCTAAGAGCTTTTTAACACCGTCAAGAGTCGGTGCTTCATTCATACTGAGATAATTTTCCAAGACTGTCTGCTCTCTGTTGTTAAGAACATTGAGGTCAGCACCGTTTTCTTTTAAGAAAGCCAGCATATCCCAATCTCCATTAACCAACCAAATCGGGGCTTCCCAATCGACTTTGCGCGCATTAACATCAGCGCCGTTTTTAATCATCTTGGCAATAATTTCTTTTTTGTCGGCCTGTGGAATATTTGAGCTTTTCAAAACCTCGACAATCGGGCTCTTACCCTCATCAATTGAGGCCAGACCGGCTTTCAGTAACAAAAGGCGCACATCATCGCCAAGGGTGTTATAAAGTTTGGGGCCGTCAATATTAACGTCGCCACCTCTTTCAACAAATTTTTTAACGATTTCGGTATTGTTCGGGCGTTGTTTTAAGATGTAATATAAAACACCGTGTCCGTCGGGGTCTTTGGCCTTAAGGTCGGCCGCGTCAAATAATCTGTCATCAAAATTATTAATATGATAAAGCAAAACAGATTTTCCGTCATTGTCAACGGCAGTGGCATCTGCGCCCAAATCCAACAACAGGTCACGATTAAAGCTCGCCACCATCAAAGGGGTTTGTCCATAAATATTTTTATGGTTGATATCAACGCCTTTTTTAACAAAGAACTCAATCAGCTTGGGGTTATCTTTTTTAACAAGATAATGCAAAATATTATTTCCCTTCGCATCCGTGTCATTAATATTCAGGCCGTTTTTAAGCATAAAATAAAGGGCAGTGTTATAATCTACGGGGGTTGCCGCCATTAAAATATTAACACCTTGCAAATTTCCTTGATTAAATTTTGCGTTAATATCAGCGCCGTTTTTGACCAACCATTGCAAAAATTCGCTGCTGTTAACGGTCAAGCCGTAACGTGATTTTTGAAAAATCATGTTCATCAGAAAAGAGGTGTCGGCACCGGCCTTGATATAGCGTTCCAGCAAGGCTTTTTCGTTCGGATCTGTCGGCATTTTAACATCATCATAGCCGAGGCGATATTTCTTCATCAAAATATCAGGGCTGATTTTGCCGCCGTGCGCAATTAACAAATCCAAGATTTCAGGATTTTTGGTTTCTGCCATTAAAGGCGTGGGGTCAGCACCGGCCTCAAGCAAAATACTGACAATCTCCTTGTCGCCGCGTCTGTCGGCATAGGCTAATGCGGGAACACCGAGGGTGTTACCGGCTTTTACATCGGCACCGGCGGCAATAATTTTTTGAATAACCGCAGGCTCTGCACCCGTACCAATGGCCAAAGCCAAAGGAAAAATACCAAAATTACCGTTAATACAAGGAGAGGCCAAATTCGTTTGTGATAAAGCCTCATCAATATTTTGCGGGGTTAAGTCGCCGGCTTGTTCGCAAATTCCGGCCATAGCCGTAGATGACAACAGGAAAGAACAACCGATAGCGTAAAAGATTTTTCCAAATTTCATAGTTTTGCTCCTTCTTAATTATGTTCGGCCGGAGTTGATTGTGCATTTGCATTCAGGTTATGACTGTCCATATATCTTTGAACCAAGTCAAGCCAACTTTGCTCATGAGAGGTGATTCTTTGCAAATCGTCAAATCTGGTTTTGAGTTTATTACAGATTTTTGTCGGGTTCTTGGTCTTGTCGAGCAAAAAAGTCAAATAGACATCATTTTTAGCACTGTAATGTTCGGAGTTCATTAAGTCCCACAAAGCTTTTTCAATGCTTTGGTCAAAGCTGGCTTGTTTTTCGGCAAAGGCTTGAAGCATTTTTCCGAACTTTTCATTATCTCTTTCAAGGCTAAAGATAAAAGTCGGCGCAAGATTAAGAATATAATCTAACGGTTTTCTCGTCATGTATTGATGAATGCTGTCTTGAGCGCCGCTGACAATAATCGGTTCAAAATCAGCCCCGTGCGCGGCCAACAAGTTAACGGCTTCTGCAGATTTTACAAAATACAAAGCAGAACGTCCTTTGCTGTCAACAATATTTGGGTCTGCGCCTTTTTCTAGCAAGCTCTTGACAGCATCAATATTATCAGCCTGCAGGGCGGCTTGTAATAAAGTAATGTCTTGATAAAGCGGCAAATTAACATCAATTCGCTCAAAGAGCACATCTAAAACGGCATTATTTTTTGCCACTTCTTCAGGGCTCAGTCCGTTTGTATTAACCATATCAAGCAATAAACGTTCCGCTTGTTTGGCATTGGCGCCTTTTTGCAGCAAAAAGCGCAACATTTCGGCATCTCTTTTGGCCAAAGCAATTTCCAAAGGCGTATGCCCGCGAAAATCTTCGGCATCGACATCAGCGCCGGCCTCAATTAAAACATTGGCAAATTCGATTCCTTTATTGTTGATGATAGCCAAAGACAAAGGCAAAGAACTCTGAACACCCATAGGGTCAAAATTAGAGCAGCCGTTAATATCTTTGGCATAAGTATTAACGGCAGCCTTAAGATCTTCGATATTAAGACTGGCGATGTTGTCACACAAACTCTGTGCCCGCGCCTCTTGAGTGCAAAGCAGCAAAGCGCCGGATAAAGCTGAAAAAATAAGGCGTTTGGTTTTCATTTTTCCTCCGCAGAATGCTGATATATGAATAATACAAAGAGTGAAACAAATTATATCTTTTGTCAATCAATGAAAGCAAGGAAAGAACAACAATTTATTCTTGCGTGATATATAAAATTAGTTGCAAAAACAAAAAAATATATATAGTCTTTCATAAGATGAAATATAACCTTGGGGCCTTAAGATGAAAAAACTTATAATTTTTTTATTTGCCATGATATTATGCAACCAACCGAGCTTAAGTTTTGCGGCAAAAGTACAGAGCTTGGTTCAATACGGGACGCGATATGATGCTAAAGGAGAACTATATACCGGGGTATCGGAAGATATTTATGAAAATAAGGCCAAGCTCAAAATGTCTTTCAAAGAGGGCAAGGCCGAAGGTGAGGCGGAACTTTTTTGGCCGAATGGTGATATCGTTCGCGGTAATTTTAAAAACGGCAAAGCCGACGGGTTGTTTAAGAGTTTTTATCCCTCAGGCAAACTTCACGGAGAATCTTTTTATAAAAACGGCCTGAAAGACGGAGAAGATAAAGGCTATTATGAAAACGGCAAACTGAGGTATCACAGTTTCTTCCGTCAAGGATTGGAGCACGGTTTACATCAAGCTTTTGATGAGGAAGGCCGCCTGCGTGAAGAATATAATATGCTAGAAGGGGAAAAAGACGGCGTTTATAGCAGATATTATGCCAACGGTCAGTTAATTGAGGCCGTCACCTATGTAAAGGGAAAAAAGCAAGGCCGGCAAAACGGCTATAATCAAGACGGGGTGCTTACACAAAGTCTTATGTGGCAAGATGACCAAATCGTCGGCTCGGTCAGAGAATATAATTCTGACGGCACGCTTTTCTCGGAAGTCCCGTATCAAAACGGCAAGCGCAACGGCTTGGCTAAAATTTATGATAAAAAGGGACATACGGTTATGGAAATCCCATATATTGATAATGTTGAAAACGGTTGGGTTCGAAACTTTTATGATGACGGCAAACTGCAAAGACTTTTTTGGATGGTTAACGGCAAGCGTGACGGTAAAGAATATGTCTACTATCCGAGTGGGCGCCTGCAAAGAGAGCAGGATTATCAAGACGATAAACCCAACGGGATGCTGCTTGAATATGATGAGCAAGGCAAATTGGTTACAAAAGCCATAATATTGGGCGGGTATAGTGTTAAGCATCAAGAAAAACCGCAACAACAACTGATATATCGCTATTTGGCGGTGGCCGGTGCGGCTTTAGGAGCGGTGCTTTTGGGGATATTGAGCGCTTTTTTGCTATTAAAGCTGAAAGGAAAATAACATGAAAAAACTTTACCTGAGTCTGTTGTTTTTGCTTGGAGCAATGCCGAGCCTGGCGGCTGTTCCCGTCTTTTCAGAAGAGCAATGTGATAAAATTTTTGACACATCCAAAACAGCCGCGCTTGATGAACAAGGGACGCCGCTCAATAAAGAGCTTCGCGTCAGATGCAACAAAAGATTCATTACGGCGCCTTATGTAAACGGCTTTGTTAAAGGCGATGTCAAAGTTGAAAAAGATGATGGCAGTTCTTTCAATGTCAATTTAGATAACGGCACACTGGACGGAGATGTCAGATATTATCATGTGAACGGCAAGCTTAAAGTATCCTGCAGTTACCGACAAGGGAAATGCGTGACCGATGAGCTTCAATATACGGACGAAGGCCGTTTAGCTGTTGAAAGAGAATGTGTGGACGGGGCTTTTAACGGCTTTATGCGTATTTATAATGAAGACGGCACGGTTGAAGAATATACCATGACAGACCGCATAAAAAACGGACCGTCGCGTTATTATGCGGCGTGCGGTGCTTTAATATCTGAAGATAATTATGTGAATGATCAAAGCGTCGGTCCTAAGAAAATTTTTTATCCAGACGGAAAAATACGGACAAAGATAACCTATGATCCGGAAAAACAAGTAGAAAACATTATTGAATATTATGAAAACGGCAAAATTTCTTGCAAATATTTTGCAAAAGACGGCCGCCCCGAGGGGCCTATGGAAGAATATTACGAAAGCGGGCGCATATATGCTCGTTCATATCTCGGAGACAAAGCACCTGGAGAAATGTCGCAAACACGTTTTTACTATGATGAAACACCGCTTTTGCATTTATGTTTAATTGCGGCAATATTGGCTTTTGTCATAAGTTTTATTTTGGCTTATATATATCTGAAACGCCGCGGTCGCAAAAAACAAAGTAATTAGGTCTTATTTCTCGCGGTGAATATTGGCAACAATACTTTGCCACCCGTTATT
>CALXWF010000042.1 GCA_944392285.1 uncultured Alphaproteobacteria bacterium
CAGTCGCGAAATTGTGTTGGCGGACATTCCGGGGTTGATAGAAGGAGCACACGAAGGCGTTGGCTTGGGCGATAGATTCTTAAAGCATGTGGAACGTTGTTCGGCTTTTTTGCATCTGATTGATGCAACGGCTGACGATGTGGTGCTGTCGTATCAGACCATCCGTAAAGAGTTGGAGCTTTATAAAGCCGATTTGCTAAAAAAACCGGAAGTTGTGGCACTCAACAAATGTGACAGCTTGTCAGAAGATGATATTGCCACCAAAATAAAAGCGTTGCAAAAAGACGGTGTTAAAAAAGTTTTTGCGATTTCAGCAGTGGCAAAATCCGGTTTGACGGAAACTTTAAGCGAAGTGGCAAAATATGTTATCCGTATAAAAGAAGAGAATACAACAAATATAAAAATTTCGGAAGAACCGGCTAAACAAAGCTGGTCGCCGTTAGATTAGAGGAGCAAATGGTTGTGGAAAATACCGCAGATAAAATTTTAGAAATTATAAAAAATTCATTAGAAAACAACAAAGCCGAAAATGTTGTTATTATTAATCTAAAAGGAAAAACATCAATCAGTGATTATATGGTGGTGGCAAGCGGTACTTCGCAACGCCATGTTGCTTCATTGGCAGAAAAAGTTTTTGAAGATTTGAAAAAAGCGGGTTTTCGGTCTTCCATGGAAGGCGAAGAAAAAGCCGATTGGGTGCTGATAGATGCTTTTGACGTGATTGTGCATATTTTCAAACCCGAAGTCCGTGATTTTTACAATATCGAAAAAATGTGGCAATCCATACCGCTCAATCGGCAGTAAAAAACTTATCACGGCTTAAAAGACAAATCCAAATTTTATGGCTGGACTTGGCGTATCATTAAATAAATGATAATGCGGCAATATGTTTCCGATTCACAAGAAGCACAAACATCGTCTATTTGCTGTAATGAGGCATTATATAGACAACTTGCATTATTTCGGCAATATTCATTTCCAAACAATATATTTTCAGAATAAGTATCATCGTTTTCACCCGAACGCATGCGGACAGAATGAAGGTTAGCTGCGTTTTCTTTGGCAATCGTAATAATACTGCGGCAAATTTCAGCAGAATCTTGAGAGATTTTATTATTAGCGCGATTCATATTGATACCCATAGCATAATCAATATTACCATTTTGCGCGTTATAATACGACAACGTGATTTGATTATGAAACACGTCATAAATATAATTGTTTTCATATGTCATACCGTCAGGAATGAGGTTGAGCTTATCAAACAAATCTGCTTTAAAAGCATCTGTTCCATTAAAAGCACGATTGAGTTCAGGTTTAAGCTGTATGGCATTGTTTAACAGCATGTTAAAAGATTCGGCTTGCCTGTTAAGTTTATATTTAAGCATCGCCTTAGAGTAGCCGGCAATTGCCCCGACCGAAAGCACCCCGATAATAGCCAGCACCCCCAACATTTCGACCATAGAACGACCGCATAACGGCACATCTGCTTGCCTTCTTTTCGCTCGTGTACCGTTTTTGTACACGTCGCTCAAACAAGGCTGCACATCTGCACTCTTCTTCGGTCGTTCGTTTCTATCTTTTTCACGCATAATTTTCTCATAAAAAAGCAAAAAATACCTATTTACGCGGTATTCTAAACCGTTTTTTTTTTTTGCAATTTTAAAGAGTCTGGTGGGGATAACTTACAACCGTCACTTTATCGTCATGCCACTGCTGAGCATAGCTTAGCAGTTCAGGCATCTCTTCCTTTTTCTCTGTCATGCCTCCGAGGTGTTGAAAACACCGAGGATGAGGCATCTCTTCTCCAAACGTGCAACAGACGCCTGACCTCGAGTGCTGTGCGCTCTCAAGGCGTGACAGGGAAGGGTAAATCGTGCGCCGGTGGCGTGATAGAGAAGGGAATGCCGGAATTCAAGTGCTGTATACTTTCAAGTACACAGCACTCAAGAATTTTTCTTAAAAAAAACAGCGCCTTCAAGGTTAAAGACGCTGTTTGCTTATTAAAGAAGATGTTATTAAGATCTTCCGCGGTTACCGGGGTTAGGAATATTCATCTTTGTTTTATCTTCATTGACTTTTGACTTATCTTCTTTGTGATATTTTGAGCTGTCTGAAGATATAGCCCCATTGTTCTTTGTTTCCAAACCGCGCTTCTCATTAATAATATCCTGAGGCGATTTTTTATGAGAAGCTATAATAGCCGCCCCGCCCAATATAGCGCCGCCGCCTGCCACGGCCATGCCTGCTTGAGTATTCATATCTTGAGTTTTTAACTCATCATTGATAGCACCCGTCACTTTTTCTTTTATCTCATCTCCAAGAGTTTTTTCAGGCGTCACAACTTGTTCATGAGGTGTGGGCGTAGCAGCATCTTTTTCCTCGGTCGGTGTCGGCGTTTCCGGTTTTTGCTCAGGAACAGGTTGATCTTTACCTTGCGTCTCATCATTTTGCTGAGACGTTCCTTTATTACCGGTATCTTCATTGCCTTTATCGCCGACAACTGCGCTACCGTTACCGTCTTTTTCTTGAGGTGTTTGTTCGGTCGGTGCCGGTGTAGCTGG
>CALXWF010000043.1 GCA_944392285.1 uncultured Alphaproteobacteria bacterium
TAAGCCTGCCGCCAGCGTTCGTTCTGAGCCAGGATCAAACTCTCATGTTAAAATGATTGCTTGCAATCCTGTCTATATTACTCATAAAGAATCTTTTGGTTCCTTTATTCATATACAGACTTTATTCTATATTTTCCGATATCCGGTCAATATACCGTCTGCATATCCTCTTTACTTATCTACTCTCTTCTATAACCTGATGCTTTAAGTTTTGCCTCTCAGCGTCAGCGAGGTGGTTTATATGACATCGTATCTCAGATGTCAATAACTTTTTTTCAAAAAATTTATCTTTTTTGCGAAAAAAACGACAACCAACTGATATAGCGAAATATTAAATTAAAAATATTTTTAAGTCAAGCCTTGGAAACTGCCTTTTTTTTAATAAAACCGATTCTAAAAAGCAAAAATAAAAAGCTCTATAAATTCTATGTAATCCTACAACAAAGCTCTTGATAATATTTATTATCTTTGTATTATATAAAAAGACTTATACATAAACTTTATATAGGAGGCTAACATACCAAAAGAGAATACCAATGCGCCAGTACGTGAGGAAGACGGAACCCGCATTAATGAAGAAATTCGCGCAAAAGAGGTTCGCTTAATTGATGAAAACGGTGAAAACCGCGGTATTGTCAATATTAAAGAAGCATTACAATTGGCCGATGAGGCCGGTTTGGATCTTATTGAAATTTCGCCCCAAGCAACCCCGCCGGTTTGCAAAATTTTAGACTACGGCAAATTCAAATATGAAGCCCAAAAACGCAAGAATGAAGCCAAGAAAAACCAAAAAGTTATCAATATCAAAGAGTTAAAACTGCGTCCGCAGATTGATACCCATGACTATGAAGTAAAAATCAAACAAGCTAAGAAATTCTTGAATCAAGGCGACAAGGTAAAATTTACCATGCGTTTTAAGGGACGTGAGATTGCAAACGACTCCGGCAAAGAAGTCTTAAAAAAGATTCTTGAAGATTTGGAAGGCCTTTACAAACTCGATTCGGCCCCCAAAATGGAAGGTAAGCAAATGTTTATGATGATTTCTCCGGCTTAACCTGAGGATTCTTACTAAACGAAAGAGGGAGGCATTGCACTCCCTCTTTTGCTTTTTATTAAAGAATTGTCTTTATACTGTAAGCATGATATAATTAAAGACGATATTTAATTCTAACAAAGAGAAACACCATGACGACCGATTCTCCGATTACGGATGCAGCCATTGAAGCCAAAAAAGAAGAATTTAAAAAACAAAGCCAATGAAGGCAAAAAGGACAATGAGCAAAATCAAAGCGGGCTGTTTTCGACTAAAGAAAACAAAGATAGCAACTTCAATGAAGAGCTTTTTAATTTAGATGCCAAAGAATTACAAGAGCAAGATAAAAACTTTAGAGAAAACGGTGAGTCTTCAATATCTCTGGACAGCCTGTTTGTCGGCAAATACATAAAATCAGACAAAGATGATGATAAAAACAACAATCATAATAATTCAAAAAACCCGCTAAGTTTCAACTGCTTTTTTGAAAACGGTTTTTATACCGGCATGGGCAGTGACGGAACAATGTTTAAAACCAAAGACTTTTATGAAATGAACCTAAAAATTGCCTCCCAATTCAAAATGGAATTTGATAAGGAAGGAAAAATCGGCACTGTCAGATATACGGCTGAAAACAAAGACCCGCAAAAGATGCAAGATTTTGCACGAGCTTTTATCAACTCCGGCGTCCGCGTTGCCGGAGATATTCCGCAAGACCCGCAATTTTGGCAAAACTTAAAAAACGAATATCTTTCTAACCCCGACCATTCACCGGAACAATGGGATAACCTCACCTCAAACTTATCTGATGAGTTAGTCGGCCGGTCTCCGCAAAAAGAACAAAGCCAAGAAAATGCCAATAGTCAAATTCAGCATAATGAGCAAAACGACACGACACCTACCCCTCAAACACAGACAAACGGCAAAAATCCGGTGACAAAAGATCAAATCAAAACCATGAGCAGAAATGGCTACAACCCAAGAGACCCCGAACAGGTTTCAAGACACGACCAAAAACAAAAAACTTCTTCGCCTTCCCGAACACAAATAAACTTGAACGAAATATATAATCAAAACAATTTTTCCAGATAAGGAAAGATAAACAAAAAAAGAGAGTGGCACACTCTCTTTTATTTTTTTAACGTATAGATGGCCGTTCCCTCTGACATAAGGGCGTTTTCTATCTTCCAGTCCTCTTGATAGGCTTTGCTCAAGACAAAGGATAACAACGAGCCTGCCAGAGGCTGCATTCTCGCTTCTATTTCCCAATACTCTGTATCAGAAACAAAAGAACTCGTAACAAGAAAGCCATCTTTATAAACTTTAAGCGGACCTCTTTCATGAAGATCGCAAATAATAACTAGAATTTCCATATTATAATAATTTAGTGTTAATACCGTTAATGCATTAGACAAAAAGACAAAAGTCAAGATTTAACTTGTGAAAACTCCGCCATAGGCCGTGACTTTTAAGCTGTTTTTGCCTATAGTAGGACCAAAGTCAGATACATTTGAGGACACCATGATTAAAATTGAAGATTTAACTGCCGAAACTGCCGCTCTTGAGTTAGAGCGTATTGCCAAAGAAATGACCAAAGCCGATATTGCTTATTATCAAAATGATGATCCTTATCTGACCGATTCGCAATATGATGAACTCAAACAACGCAACTTTGAGATTGAAAAAAGATTCCCCGAGCTCATTCGGCCGGACAGCCCCTCACGCAAGGTCGGCGCCGCCATTAAAAGCGGGTTTGGCAAAGTGACACATAAATTTCCGATGCTCTCGCTCGGAGATGTTTTTTCTCTTGAAGAAGTTGATGATTTTGTCATGGGTGTCAAACGCTTTTTAAACACGGCTGAAATGCCGACTTTTATGTGCGAGCCCAAAATTGACGGTCTGTCTTTTTCTGCCCGCTATGAAAAAGGTCGATTCGTTCAAGGCGCAACCCGCGGCGACGGCACCACCGGCGAAGATATTACCGCCAATCTTAAAACCTTAAAACAACTGCCGCTGACACTGCAGGGAAATTTTCCTGACATTATGGAGGTGCGCGGCGAAGTATATATGTCTAAAGAAGATTTTTTTGCTCTCAACGACAAAAACGCCGCCGAAAATAAAAAACCTTTTGCCAATCCGCGCAACGCTGCTGCCGGCTCTTTGCGCCAGCTCGATTCGAAAATTACGGCCGAGCGCAAGCTCAGTTTATTTGCCTATACTTGGGGCGAAGTTTCCAAACGCTGTTGGCAGACTCAGGCCGAATTTTTTGACTGCCTGCGCGCTTGGGGTTTTCCGACGAACCCATTAAACAAACTCTGCCATTCTCTTCAAGAAATAGATGAAAATTTTGCCAAGCTGATGGAGATTCGCGCCACCCTGCCCTATGATATTGACGGCATGGTCTATAAAGTTAATGACATTGCCCTGCAAGAGCGTTTGGGCTTTTTGACCCGCACGCCGCGTTGGGCCGTTGCCCACAAATTTCCGGCCGAGCAAGCCTTAACCCGAATCAAAAATATTCGCATTCAGGTCGGTCGCACCGGAGCTTTAACACCTGTGGCTGATTTAGAGCCGATAAATGTCGGCGGCGTTATGGTTGCCCACGCCACTTTGCATAATGAAGATGAAATCAAACGCAAAGACATCCGCATTAATGACACCGTGGTTATCCAACGTGCCGGCGATGTTATTCCGCAGATTGTCTCGGTCGTAAAAGACAAACGCCCGCAAGATTCGCAAGAATTTTTCTTTCCGACAACTTGTCCGGTATGCGGCTCTCATGCCATTCGTGAAGAAGATGAAGCCGTCAGAAGATGCACCGGCGGCCTTACTTGTCCGGCCCAAGCGGTTGAACGCCTCAAACATTTTGTCTCCAAAGAGGCTTTTGATATTTCGGGTCTTGGCGACAAAATCATTGAACAATTTTATAATGAAGGAATTTTGCACAATCCAGCAGATATCTTTACCTTAGAGCGCCGCAACGGCGACGGAGATCTTTTTGCTCACCAATCTGGCTCGGCTTTGCACTTAGAGTCGCGCGAGGGCTGGGGGCACAAATCCGTCAGCAATTTATTTGCCGCCATTAACGCCAAACGCCGCATTGACCTGCCCCGTTTTATTTATGCTTTGGGCATTCGTCAGGTCGGTGCTGCCACGGCCAGACTTTTGGCACAAAATTTCGGCAGTTTCAGCCATTTCCGCCAAGAAATGGAAGCCCAAAACACCGAAAAACTTGTCACCATTGATGGTATCGGCGCCGCCATGGCCAAAGATATTGTTGAATTTTTCAAAGAGCAACATAACCTCGCCACACTTGAGGATTTGTTGCAAGAAGTTAAAGTGGAAGATTATGTAGACACCGCTGATTATAGCTCGCCTTTGGCCGGAAAGACTGTTGTCTTTACCGGAACTCTGAAAAAAATGACCCGCGCCGAAGCCAAAGCCAAGGCGCTGAGCGCCGGCGCCAAAGTTGCCGGTTCGGTTTCCAAAAACACCGATTA
>CALXWF010000044.1 GCA_944392285.1 uncultured Alphaproteobacteria bacterium
GGTTGTGCAGGTTATAAAATTGAGGGCGAGCTGGCTGCTTATGTCAAAAAAATTATCGGTTCTTATTCCGGTGTGGTCGGTTTGCCTTTATATGAAACCAAAAATATGTTAAACGGCGCGGGAGTAAAGTAGATGACAGACGTAATTGTTTATGAACAAAAAACATCACAAACCAGAATAGCTTTGATGAACAGAGGCGAATTGTGCGGTCTGGAGATTATTGAGGCCGGCAAAGCTTTGGAAGGGGATATTTATCTTGGTAAAATTACCAAAAAGATAGATTTGGTTCATGATAAAGTCGGCTTTTTTGTTGATATCAATGACGGTCGTGATGCTTTTCTGAATGCTGAAGAAAGCGGTTTGGATGAAAGCAAAGTTACCGAAGGCCAGAGCTTGGTCGTGCAGGTTTCACAAGAAAGACGTGCCGAAAAAGGTGCCAGATTGTCACGCGCTTTGCAGTTTGTCGGCGAATATGTCGTTTATCATCCGTATAAAATGTATGTCGGCGTTTCTTCACGGATTGAAGATAAGGAAAAAGCCGAAGAATATAGAAAACTCGTGGTCGAAAATACAACAGGCCAAGAGGGGTGGGTTTTGCGTACTGCCGCCGTCAGTGTTCCTTTCAGCGAAGTTGCGGCAGAGATGGAAAAATTGCGTAATGCTTTTGATGCTGTATTGAAAAAAGCCCGCCAGGAAACCGCACCGAGTTTGCTTTATCGCAAAAGCAACCCGTTGATTGATTATGTTACGCGTTTCAAAGACAATTTGCAAAAAGTCGTAACGAATTCTCGTAATATTGAGGCAGAGCTTAAAGCCAAATTTAATGATGAAGTTTTGGTCGAAATCGTGAGCGAACCTTTTAGTGAACTTGGTTTGGAAGATGCCATTTGGGAGGCATTAAAGCGTGATGTCAGATTGCCCGGCGGCGGTAATATTACTATTGAAGAAACCAGAGCCTGCGTAGCGATTGATGTTGACAGCGGTGATGACAAAGGGCATGGTTGTATCTCAAGACTTAATAATGAGGCCGCGGTTGAAATTGCCAAGCAGATAAAATTGCGCAATTTATCCGGAAAAATCGTTATCGATTTTGCCGGCTCTTCCGATTATCGTTTTATTAAGCCGGTGATTGAAATTTTGGAGCAAGAATTGGCCGATGACTATTCCCGCTCAACGGTTTTGGGTTTGAGCCGCGCCGGCAATGTTGAGATTGTGCGGGTGCGTCGTCATCCGTCTTTGCAAGATATGCTGACGGTTGAGTGCGAAACTTGTCAGGGAACGGGACGGGTAAACAAATGAGCAAATGTCCGATTTGCAAAAAAGAGCTGACAGATACAAAATATCGTCCGTTTTGCAGCAAACGTTGTGCCGATATTGATTTGGGAAATTGGCTGAACGAAAAATATACCGTGCCGGTGGTCGAGCTTGATGAGCAAGAAACTGCCGAGCTGGAGGAAGTCTTTGAAAACAGGTCAGGAAAAGCAAGTGATGCCTAAAAACGAAAAAGCGACGGCTTTGTCAGTTAAAAAAGTATTGATTGAGAGCGCTTTTTATTGTCGAGATAATTGGCTGATGATGCTGATGTTTGCGGCGGTGAATTATATGCTTTTGGTGGCCGGTTTTGCTCTGTGGTCAACGGTGCTGTTTTTGCCTTTGGCGGTGGTGGCTTATTTGTTTTGGAGCTACTTTTTTCGTTTCTATTTTCAAAAAACACCTTATCTGCAGCTTAAGCCTTTGCTTAATTCTTTAATGCCCTCAAGCAAGATTTTGATTATTGGGGTTATGGTGGCAATTTTGGTATCTATGTTGCCTTTTGTGCCGTTGCTGTTGGTCTATTTCGGGGTTGAGGTAGATGTCGGTTCTTTGGTCAGACTGCAAAGAGAGTTAATAGAATCGCGCTTGGCAAATTTGGCTTTTATTTTATTTGTTACCTTGTTGTTTCCGCAAATTTTGTTTCGACCGTTTATGGCTTGGATATCGGCCTTGCTTGGTCGCAACCGCACTTTAAGATATGCTTGGTCAAAAACAAAAGGCAATTATCTGCCGTTGTTGTGCTTGGCCGTGGTTATGAATTTGTGCGGTTTTTTGGTTGACAGCCTTGGGCAAATTAATGATTTTTGCATGGTTTTTTCTTGGTTTTTAATGTCGCCTTTAATGGTTTATTTTAATGTCGTTATTGCTCAAGTTTATGCTTTTTTCTTTGAAGATTAAGTTTTAGACAAAAAATCAAGTGTCCAGTAAATATATAACTTTTTGAAAATAGTCTGGTTTTGCTCTCAGTTTGTAATTGAGGGCATTTTGATGCTTTGTTATTCTAAAAGCATAGGCTTTGGCTTTGTTTGAGAGAAGAATAATGAAGAAAACATTTTATACATTATGTGCTTTATTATGGGCGGTTCCGGCTTTAGGAGCACCCCTCTCGCTTGACATTCACACACCCACGTCGCCAAAGCCTATGCAATTTGCCAAAGTATATTTTCTGCCCGATTGGCGGCAAAATGACCTTTCTTTTGATGAAAATACCGATTGTTCGTCTTATCCGCTGACTTCTTGCAAACCACCAATGGTCCCCGACGCAAGTTCACGTTGCCCGAATAATTCCATGTTTTTTTCTCGTTGCACTTGTCCTGATTCTTATAAAACCTGCGAGCTGCCGACTTATGGCTCGGGTTTAGCCTGTGACGGCAAATATCAAACTTGTGAAGAAGATACCGAGCGCGCCTGCAAAGAACAAAACCCAAATTATACCAATTCTTGTCCGGCAGGGACAGAGCCAGACCCAAACAAACGCTGCAGTTATGATTCCTCTTATGGCGAATGTTGCAATACTTGCGCCAATTATCCCGACACGGAGATTAAAGACGGTTACGAGGCAAGCGGCAAATGCATAG
>CALXWF010000045.1 GCA_944392285.1 uncultured Alphaproteobacteria bacterium
AAAGGAGAGGCATCTAAAGCAACAGTTAAGGGCTCGAATGCTCACGTACCTCTATGTACGCTGCGTTTCTGCGCTCCGTGCGGTTACTTTATCTGCTCTCTTAAACACGATTTTTTTAATTAATTAGAGGCATCTAAAGCAACAGTTAAACGATGGAGCTTTATTGGTTAAGGGGCAAAGAAATTGGATTTAAGGATAACAGATGGAAGATATTGCAGCAGAAAAACAAAGGCGGAGTGAATTGGCGACTTCTCGGCAGAGAGAAGCCTCTGATCCGGCAAAATCCGTGTGGGTGGAAGCCTCAGCCGGAACCGGAAAACCCAAAGTTTTATCAGACCGTGTGTTGCGGATTTTGCTTAATGGGGCGGCACCGTCAAGAATCTTGTGTTTGACTTATACAAAAGCCGCCGCGGTGGAAATGAACGGGCGTATTGCCGGACGCCTCAGCAAATGGGCCGTGGCAGAAGATGCCCAGCTTGAAAAAGAATTGTCGGCTTTGCTTGGGCGAGAAGTTTGTGATGATGCCGAGCTGAAAGCACGCGCCAGAAAATTGTTTGCCTTGTTGCTTGATACGCCGGGCGGTATGAAGATTCAGACCATTCATAGTTTTTGTCAGGAGATTTTAAAACGTTTTCCGCTTGAGGCTAAGATTTCGCCTTATTTTGAGGTTATGGATGACCGTGAGGCTTTTGAGGCCATGCAAGAAATTAAGCGTAATTTGTTGCAAAAAATTGAACAAGAGCCTGACAGTCCTACGGCTTCGGCTTTGGCTTTTTTAACCAGAAATGTCAGCGAATATCGTTTTTCAGATGTCTTGAATGCCATTGCTGAGAATCGCAACAAAATTTTCAGATTAAGAAGTAAATTTGCTTCTTTAGACGCACTTTGGGCGGAAACGGCAAAACGTTTGGCTCTTGAACCTGATGATACAAAAGCCTCGTTGACGCTTAATTTTTGGCAAAATTTGCCGCGCGGTGAGCTTAAAGTTTTGGCTGAGGCTTGGGCGCACGGCAGCGCTACGGATGTGAAAAAAGCTCAAGTCGTTGCAGAAGTTTTGCAAGCCGAAGATGCCTCTGCTTTTTATAGCGAATATCGTAATATGTTTTTGACTTTAAGCGGAGAGCCAAGGTCTGTCTTATTGACCAAAGGGGCTTTGGCTTATAATGCAAATGCTTTACAAACCGCACAAGACGAAGCCTGTCGTTTGATTGATTTTGAAGAAAAATGTCGTGCCGCCGAGCTTTTTGCCGCAACCAAGGCCGTGTGGCTTTTGGCTGAAGATATGATTGCCGGTTATAATCTTTTTAAGAAAATTCATTCGCGTCTGGATTATGAAGATTTGATTGTCTTAACGCGAAATTTGCTTGAAACACCGGGAATCGCCGAATGGGTGTTGTTTAAGCTAGACGGCGGTATAGATAATATTTTGATTGATGAGGCGCAAGATACATCTCCTGACCAGTGGGGAATTATTCGTGCCGTTTGTGCCGATTTTTTCAGCGGTGAAAGCGCCAAAGACACCAAACGAACGGTTTTTGCCGTGGGGGACCGCAAGCAATCTATTTATAGTTTTCAGGGAGCTGATCCGGCCGAATTTGAAAAAATGCGCCGTTATTTTAGGCAAAAAATTGCACCGAATGATTTTAAGGAAGTTAAGCTGGCGGTATCTTTTCGTTCAGCGGCGGCCGTGCTTGATACGGTTAATAAGGTGTTTGAAGATGCAGAGGCCAAAGTCGGCGTGGCTGACCCGGAAGAAGATATTACGCATGTGCCGTCAAGAATCGGCGAGGGCGGAAAAATTGAGCTTTGGCCCTTGATTGAGCCGGAAGAGGGAGAGAATCCGAATATTTATGCGCCGCCGGTTGAAAGAATCGTGGCGCGTTCTACAAGCTCAAGATTGGCGGCTCAGATTGCCGAAAATATTCGCAAAATGGTGCAAGGGCGTGAAATGTTAGTGTCACAAAACAGACCCTTGCGTTATGCCGATTTTATGATTCTGGTACAAAGGCGAAACAGCTTTGTCGAAGAGTTGGTCAGGGCTTGTAAAAATGCCGGTGTGAATGTGGCCGGCGTGGATAAAATTAAGCTCAGCGAACAAATCGGCGTGCAAGACTTGCTTGCTTTGGCGCAGTTTTTGCTCTTGCCGACAGATGACTTGACTTTGGCTTGTGTCTTGAAGTCGCCGCTTTTCGGTTTGAAAGACGAAGATTTGTTTAAGCTTTGTTATAATCGCGGCAGCCAAACTTTGTGGACACGCTTGGGGCAAGAAAAAGAATATCAAAAAGTTTATGCCGAGCTGCAAGAGCTTTTGAATCTGGCTGATTATGTGCGCCCGTTTGAGCTTTATGCTTATGTCTTAAACCAAAAAGAAGGCCGCAAAAAGTTGGTGTCGCGGCTTGGGGTTGAGGCTGAAGACGGCTTGGATGAATTTGTAAATTTGACGCTTGAATTTGAGCGCGGGCATATTCCCTCTTTGCAGGGCTTTGTTGAGTGGATGAAAGCCGACGAAGTTGAAATTAAGCGTGAGCTTGAACAAAGCGATATTGATGCCGTGCGGATTATGACCGTGCACGGCTCTAAGGGGTTGCAGGCGCCGGTCGTCATCTTGCCCGATACGGTGCGGGTAAAACAGATTAAAAACGAAACGGCCATGCTTTTTGATGATTTGCTCTATTATCCTTTGGGCAGTCAATATTATGAAAAAAACTGCAAAGCCATTAAGCAACGTGAAAAAGAGCTTTCTTTGGAGGAATATCGCCGCTTGTTGTATGTGGCTTTGACGCGCGCCGAAGACCGTTTGTATATTTGCGGTTATCGTAAAAGCCAACAGGCAAGCCCTGAGTCTTGGTATGATATTTGTCAGCGCAATTTTGCCCTGATGGCGCAAAAACAAGATGATGATAAGTTGGTCTATGAAGTGGCGCAAAAAATTGCCGTGGCGGTGCCTGATGAGGCTCCTGTCGTTGAAGAGGCTTTGCCGCAATTCTCTTGGTTGAAACAAAAAGCTCCGCAAGAAGATTTGCTTGCCAAACCTTTGAGCCCCTCAAAACTTGATGATGTTGAAGAAGCCGTGGCTTCGCCGATTGATGCAACAGGGGTCAGCCCTTATCGCCGCGGTTTGGTTATTCATAAATTATTGCAGTGTTTGCCCGCGGTTAATGAGGCAGAAAGAGAGATTTTGCTTAAGGATTATTTGCAAAAAAATCTGCCCGATTTTACAAAAGCCGAACAAGAAAAAATTGCGGCAGAGGTTTTGGGTTTGTTGCAAGATGAGCGTTTTGGTGCGATTTTTGGCGGCGAATCAAAGGCAGAAGTGCCGATTATGGGCAAAATTAATAATCAGGTTATTGCCGGACAAATTGACCGCTTGGCGGTGGAAAAAGACCGTGTTTTGATTGTGGATTTCAAAACCAATCGGCCGGCCGCAAAAACCGCGGCAGATGTTCCCGAAACTTATGTGCGGCAGCTGCGCGCTTATCGACAGCTTGTTAGTGAGATTTATCCCGGCAAAAAGGTGGTGTCGTTGATTTTGTGGACGGATACCGCAAACCTGATGGAAGTTATTTGATATGCTCTATTGATTTTTGTTTTATTTATTTCTATATTAAAAACAGTGATTTTATTATGTGAAAGGAACTAATATGCAAGCGATTACCGACAGTCAGTTTGAGGCTGAAGTTTTGAACTCCAAAGGTCTGGTTTTGGTTGATTTTTGGGCTGAATGGTGCGGTCCCTGCCGCCAGTTGATTCCGGTTTTGGAAGAAGTTTCAAAAGAAATGGGTGATAAAGTTAAAATTTGCAAAATGAATGTCGATGAATCGCCTAATACGGCTGCTCAGTACGGAATCCGCAGTATTCCGACAATGTTCTTGTTTAAAGACGGTAAACAGTTGGATACCAAAGTCGGGTTGAACTCTAAGAGCAGTTTGGAATCTTGGATTAATGCCAATATCTAAAGACAGCCTTTTGTAAGATGAACCGCCGCTTTTTGTCGGCGGTTTTTTTGTGCTTTTTGCTTTATTGATTAATCTTTTTTGATGAAGAAAGCTTTGGGTCTGTGGAAAAAAATAAGGTCTGCTAAAGCAGGAGTTTCTGGATTCCAAATGTGCCAGCTCCCGTGGGGCTGGCCTTTGGAATGACAGTACCCCCACCCTAACCCTCCCCCGTGACAACACCCTGCACACCCTCTTCTCCTTTCCCCTCGACGGGGAAAGGTCGGGATAGGGGTGAATTTATTCCTCATCAGTTAGAGTTACTTTGAGTTTCTTTTGATAAAAAGCGCAGAGCTTGAAGAAATTATGAATTTCGGTGTTTATACCCCTTTCCATTTCATCAATCAAACCTTGGGGTAAGTGGGAATGAATTGCGACTTTGCAAAGTTTTCGGCGGTGGTTGCACCGCTCAAGCCATAGGGCTTGGCCGAGTTCTTTAAAAAATGTGGTTTTTATGTGAGATTTGGTTATTTCTGTCATTTTCAACTCCTCAAAAAGTTTTGCTTAAAACAAAACCACCCTTTGAAAAAAGGGTGGAGGAGTTACAAACTGTATAGAGACAGCGTGCTTATTCGTCCGCTGAAAGCGGCTTATATCGCACCATCCTCCAATAAAGGAGGTTATGAATTTCTCTATAAGGAGTTTGTATACTCCGCCGAGAGGATAACCGACCCTCTCGGCAGAAATAATTATAGAGAAGTTTTGTAAATTTGCAACGGGGAAAATGGTTTTAAGAATAGCCTTCAGAATCACCCCCACCCTAACCCTCCCCCGTCAAGGGGGAGGGGATAAAGGGGAAAGTATTACGTCATAGGGGATTGGGATAAGAGGGAGATGAGCTCCGTCAAGGGGGATGAGAGGAGCAGAACGTAGCTTCGGAATGATAGGAAAGGGGGATAACAGATAAACAAAGCTAGCAGGGATTTATATATTTTACATTTTAGGTAAAATATGATAAAATTTTTTAAAGTTTATTTAGGATAAGATAATGACAAATCGTGATTTGATAGAGAAAATGATTTATCAAACTTCTGATAAAGAGATAATGGCCGAAGTTTTCTCAGATCACTTTGATATGATTAAAGAGCCAACTATTGTATCTTTGGGTCTTGTGTTAAAAGATAAAAAAGTTGACGATGTCGTTCAGATTTTAAGAGAAAACGGTATTGATGCGGTTCCGTTTTATAGTCCTAAAGTAAAAGATAATCTAAGTTGTTTTGTGGTGGATGGTACGGGGGTGCGCTCTCCCGTATTGTCTCCTGAAGACGCAATAAAAGCAACAGCTAATTTATTTACAATTATGCAACAAAACGGCATAAAGACCAGCAGGGCTTTGCCTGTGAGTAGGGAAAATATGATTCCTGCTGTTGCAAAAACATATAATAATAAAATTATAGATATTGTAGGAAATAATCCTCATAAAGAAGATGTTAAAAATTTTGTATCGCAACAGTTAGATTTTGCTCTCAAACAGACTGAAGCAAATTTTGACGGACGATATAACAGTTTATATCGAGGAGGAACACTGGGAGATAATCCTTATGCGATAACGCCACACCAACGTAAAAGGGACGGTGTCTATGCTACAAATGACGTGAAGACGGCAATTGAATATGCAGATGGAAGAAAAGGAAACGGTTTTAGTTTCGACGTAGCTCAACTTGAAAGCGGACAAATAGTTTCATATGGCTTTTTATATGAATTTCAACAACATTTAGGACAACGATTTTATGGTATGGCAGAAATTGAAAGCCCTTATGGTTCTGATGAATGCAAAGGACATCCGGATAACAGACCGGATTATGAAACCTTGATTGAGCCAAGCAGAAATCCCTTGAAAGCGATTTATATAAAAGTTGGAGAGAAGGTCGTTCAAATTGCTGATGAAAAAGGTTATTTTTCAGACAATTGGAAAAAATTTGCAGAAATACACACGCCATATAATACTAATGAAAAAAATGATTTTATGGTAGCGCGTATTAATCGTCAAATATCAGAATTTAACCCTGTTGTATATCAGAGAGAAAAGACTCCTTTGGAAAAAGATACTACGGTGTTGCAGATTGAGGGATTAGCTTTCGAAAAAGATATTACGAAAAATGATAACGGAGATTGTGTGGTAAGCAATGCTAATTTTTCATCAATAGCTTTTAAAAATTTGGATCATGTGAAATTTAGAGGTGATTTTAACCTTGATAATTGTTCATTATCAAAAGATGCAAAAATATTGGATCTTAGTGAATGTTCCGGTATCGTAGGAATATCCGGTTGTGATATGTCTGGTCTAAAAGAAATTACACCTCCAAAGTCTTGTAAGCTCTTTTTTTTAGAAAATGTTAAGTTGGCAAAGGGTAGTTGTCTGAATCTTGAAAAGATGAAGTGTCATAATATTGTTTTTAGTGATCAAGATCTTTCCGGCTTAACAGAGTTAAAATTGCCAGAAAGAACAAATGTTAGATATAAGGGGAACACTATTCAAAAACAGACGGATTCTGCTAGTAAAATTAATGAGCTTCGAGGTTTAGCGATACCGACAAAAACACCTTATACACCTCAAAAATTAAATGTAGATGTTCAAACGCTAAAATTGTACCAAACGCAAAGAACAAATGGCTGATTTTGTGTCAATAAGTCAGATGAGTGTTAAGAATCTAGGCTTTGCGGCGGCGGAGTAATACATAAAGAGCGCCGCTGCCGCCGTCTTGCGGGCGGGCGTAGTCAAAACTTAAGATAAAAGGCCTTAGGCTCGGCGCGTTTAACCATTGCGGAACACGCTCTTTTAACAGGCCGCGCTCGGCAAAAATATCTATGCCGTTTTCTTGGTGCATGCCTTTGCCGGTGATGATTAAAACACAGCGGCAGTCTGCAAGATAACTTTCTTGAATGAAGTTTTGGACTTTGTCCCAGGCGTCATCTTCTTTTAGGCCGTGGAGGTCAAGCCGACGTTCAATGCGAAATTCACCGCGTTTGAACCTTTGTGCCGTGCGTTTGTCTAAGTCTGTCGCCGTACCGTGGCGTAATTCCTGCAAGTCGTTGCCGTGATATATGGTGTGTGGCGCAATGCTCGGGCGAATCTCTTTGAAGACAAAGGGCTTGCTTGATAAGTCGGTGTTGCTTTCCGGCGTTTTGGTTATTGTTTCTGTCAGCTCAGCCCAAAAATCTTCGTCTTCTTTATCGGGTTTTGGGGTTGGTTTTTGCATCTTTCTTTTCTTCTTTAACTTCTTCTTTTTTTTCGGCCTTATCATCATCTAACATGAGGTCGGAATAATTTAAGACAACAAAGTCTTTCCAGTCGCCAATCGGGGAGACACAGCCGACGGCTTTGTCTTCGGCATTGACTAAGACTATGCCGCCGAAGTCCCATAACTCCTGACAATTTTGGTAGTTTGAGGTTAGGTATCTTTTGGTGCGCTCTATCAGCCGACGATAAATTTTCTTTTTGAAATAAGTGGTGTAAACAAATATCATGCCGATGATAAATAAAAGACCGAAAATAACCCCGACACTGATAATGAGCAGTAATCCGATTAAGGTCGGAACCAGAATTGGCAACAGGCACTCCCAAGGGTCATACACCGGTGAAAGCGGACGATTGACTTTGCCATAGTCCAGATAGATGCGCAATTTGTCTTGCTCAACGGCTCTTTTTAAGGCATGAAATTTCATTAAATCGGCTCGGCTCGGCGATTTGGTCTTAGTCATGTCTTGGCTCCTTTGCCTTGGGTAAAAGAATATAATATTGTCCGCTTGCGTTCATGCGACCGGCGAAGTCTAACCCCGCTTGGCCGCTGCCCCAAAAATAGTCACCGCGAACCGCTCCTTTGATGGCACTGCCGACGTCTTGGGCGACAACAAGTTTGTTCAGAGGTTGGCGGTCGGGGCCGCTGGTTTCAAGCCACAGCAAAGCGCCGAGCGGAATAAAACTTTTGTCAACGGCGAGAGAACGTCCGGCCTCTAGGGCAACACCCTGCGCCCCTATCGGACCTTCGGCGGTTGAAAGCCGATGAAAGATGAAACGCTTGTTTTCAAGCAAATGCGGATAAGCCTGCTCATAATTGGCGTTTAACCATTTTCTTATCTCGCCCATGGAGGCTTGGCCTCTTTGTATTAACCCTTTTTCTAACAAGATGCTGCCGATGCCTTTGAAGGGGTGGCCGTTGCTGGCGGCAAAGGCAATGCGTATTTTGGAGCCGTCATTCAGCGTGGCAACCGCAGAACCTTGAATCTGCATAATCAAAATATCTACCGCATTATCGCCCCAGAGCAAAACGGGAGCCGGAATCGGGTTTGCTTCAATGAAGTCACGCGTGTGGTAGGGAACAAGTTTGTTGCCCTCAACACGGCCGATGATTTTGCGCGAGGGAAGCGTGGCGTCAAAGTCTTTAAGATTGACCTCTACCAAATCTTGCGGCAGGCCGTATATCGGATATTTATAACGCGCATCTTGGGTGGGAGAGGCAAAAACTTCAGCCTCGTAGTAAGAGGTAAATTTGCCCTCGGGTGAGCCTTTATATTCAACCAGCCAAGGGGTGAAATTTTGCTCAATAAATTGTTTGAAATTTTGCGGCGATGTTTGTTGTGCCTGACGGCAAAGATTTTGATATTCAAGAGTGGAGATTTTGATTTGCGAATCTGCAAGCCAAGGGTCTTTGCGATTGGCTATCTTGTCACAAGAGCGCAAAAATGCTTTGCGCGCGGTGCTTAAGTCATCTTGCTGCCAACCTTTAAGCTCAGAAAATGCGGCGGCTTTTAAGTTTAAGTCGGCCTTTTGCTCTTGCTCTGATTTTTCGCAAGAGAATAAAAACAAACTTATTAAAAAAAGAGCTAAAATTCTCATCATTATTTTTTCGTTGATACTAAAAGCCAGTTGGGCGAGGCAGAAGTGAGGTTCTTTTCAAAAGTCCAGACATCGGTAATGTTTTGGATAAAGTTTTCATCTCCTTCAATAACTTCACCGACGCGGTTTTTCAAAATATTTACCTGCTCGCTAATGAATTTGACAACAATCTTGGCAACGTTATTTTTGCTGATGCTGGCCGAGATAATTTCTGCCTCGTCAAAGCCGATAAAGTCATTTTCAGAGGTGATGCCCTCAGCTTCACGGGCGGCCAATATCTCTTGAAATTTTTTATATAAATTTTTGCTGACCAACATTTCAAGAGTTTGAATATCGCCTTTGGCAAAGGCCGTAACAATGATTTCAAACGCACGTTTGGCGCCGTTTAAGAAATGTTCTTTTTCAAAACCGGGGATTTGAGCCAGAGTTTTTTCCGGCTCGGAAAGTTCGGCAGAATCAGAGGTCTTTTCGACAATTTCTTCTTTGTTTTCGGCTGCGTGATTTTTTATCTCTTGGCTTAAGATGTCTAAAATCTTCTCAGCTTCTTTGTCGCTGATTTTGGCGCGGGGAGCTTCATCCGGGCGCGTGCCCAAAAGAGTTTTAAGTTTGCTGAAAATCAAAATAATCACGAAAAGAAGAATTATAATATCTGCGTATTGTGAAACCATTTTTTGTCTTTGTCCCTTTGATTTTGTTATCTATAGATATATATCGCTTATTTGAGATTTTATCAACAATTAATTATTTTTCGAGGCCAACTTGCGCAAAAACTTTGACCTTGGCTTTTTTTGTTTGTAAGATATTCCTAATGTTTGTAAAAAAAGGAGATTTTTGATGGAAAAAGAACAAAACGGGCAAAATGCTCCCGCTATTATGATTAATACGCAATATATCAAAGATATGTCTTTGGAAATTCCGCATGCACCGGAAATTTTCAGAGAAATTAATGCTCAGCCAAAACTTGATATTAAGGTCGATATTGAGACAAAACATCTGCATGACAACTATTTTAACGTTGCTTTGCATTTTATGCTGAACGGCGATGTTAATGATAAAAAATTGTTTATCTTAGAGTTGGAATATGCCGCCATCGTGGCTTTGAATATTCCGCAAGAGCATTTGGAGCCGGTTTTGATGGTGGAAATTCCCAGAATGTTGTTCCCCTTTGCTCGTGCGGTTATTACCAATACGCTGGTCAGCGGCGGCCTGCCTCCGTTTATGATTAATCCGATTGATTTTGTGGCAATGTATGAAGCTCATCAGCATAAGGCTGAGGGGAAAAACGCCAACTAAATTTGCGGGTCGGCGAGTTATAAAAAGTTGGAAGCTATAAATAGGTCACTTGTGATTAACTCGCCCGCATTTTGCATGTTCAAAAAAGTATAGGCTATGAAGATGGTCAGGCCTAAGCGCAAAAACCATATCATGCCGGAAGAGCTCTTGAAATGATTGCCGTTACCGTCGTGGTTGGTAAACATTATTTCAAGATACAGCCACAAAGATAAGATAATCAGCGGTAAAAACAAAAACAGCCAGGAGGTGGCAAATAACAAGATTTGGATAAGCCCTCTTATCGGTCTTTTGACATAAAAATTGTGCAAACCCAAACAGCCTAAAAAGAACGCCAGTAAAATATAAATCACACCGCTTTTGGCAGTTGTTTGTTCACGGGTGAGCTTGCGCGCCAAGAGTTTTTTGCGGCGCTCAAACTCGGCTTCGTCAATAATGCCGCGGGCTTTTAATTGGCCTAATTCTTCAAGTGTCAGATAATCATTCATGTCTATAGTCTATTTAGATGTTGGCTGGTTTTAGCTATGCTGATGGTGAGCTTTTTGGCGTCTTCCGTCAGCTCCATGTTTTCATATATATAGAGCGCATCATGATAATATTCCAGTGCTTCCTCAAGCAAATCTTTGTCGTCGGCGGTTTTGCCCAGACGATAGCAGATGTCGCCGATGCGTTCTTGAATTCTGGCCCATTCTAAGGGTTCTCTCCGCTCGGTAATGACTTTTTGTTGGTTTTGATAGGCGGTTATGGCCAACTCAGAAATGCTTTCAGACTTGGTGATACTGCCGAGCATTGATAAAAGATAGCCGAGCTTGCCTTGGATATGTGCCCAAAAATCCGGAAAAAGCGCGTAGGTATATATTTTTTCGCTCTCTCGCAGTTGAAATACGGCATCACGCAGGGCTTGAAGATCATCTTTTTGTCGCCAATAGTTATAAAACAAATCTGATAATTTGTATGAAATGTAGCCATAGTCATAGGGATAAGAATATTTATTCAGATATTTTTGGGCTTGGCGATAATTTTCTATGGCGCCGCGATAATATGACAAAGGTTTGCGCTGCATGTTTTGTGAGGCGGTGTCATATAATTGGCCGAGGTGATAATATATGCAGCCCAGATGAATGGGGTTTTTGATTAAGTCTTGGTGGCCGATGGCCGTCTCAAACAGGTTTTTGACAATCTTAAAGTCTTTTTCATTGCCGTTGTCATGGGCGTAGCTTAAATAAATGATGCCCAAAAAATTCATGATATAGGGAATATATTCAATTGATAAATTTTTGGCGGAGTTGTCACGCGTCAGCTTGTCAATTATTTTTCTTAACAGATATTTTTTCTGAATCTTCGCTTCTTTGCCGGAAAGATTAACCGCACTTATTAAAGCGCCGTAAATGAGGTTGCTTAAGGCCTCGGGAAAATCTTGATGATTATTGGCCAATGTTGCCGGAATGTAAAGACTGTCAAGCAAAGAAACAAATGAGTTGTCTTGCTCTTCATATTGTTTGGCGGTTTGAAAGTTTAGGCGGATTTTATCTGCCTCACGATAGCCCCAAAGCAAAATGTCGGAGCCGGTGCGCTCTAACAAAGCCTGACCTTTGTCTATCAAATCAAAAAGGGTCAGACTCTCTAAGTTTAGAAAATGTTTGGAGAAAGGTTCGTTAAAATAAGTAACCTGCAGCCCTTCTTTGCCGGTCATGAGTTGGGCAATCGTTTCTCCGCTGTTGCCCTCAACATTGTCGGCAAATTCTATGACCAAAACTTTGAAGTTGATGTTTAAGCCGTTGGCCGGCGGCAAAGAATTTTTGTCTGATGAGCGGCCAAAAATTTTGTCGGCTATCCAGTGTAATAAACTCATGGCTCTTTGTCATTCCGATTGAAGGCTTTTTTAATGTCATTCATAACCTCACGGTTTATTTCGGCCAAACTTTGGTCCGGGGTTTGCCAGTGTAACAGGCGATTGAGAAACCATAAGGTAATGATAAAGGACAAAATCGGCAGAGAATAGGCGTTGGGCGCGTATAACTCAAAACAACCGAAGATGACCAAAAATAACTCCAGTCGCAAAAGGTTGCGGCAAATCTCACTCGGTGAAAGCCCCGAGATGTTGATTTGATAATAAAAAGTGTTGGCTAAAAAATTGCGGTATTCTTGAAAAAATGTTATTTTTTTCAAAAAGGCGATGCAAACCTCGGCAAAAAACACTAAAGCAAAAATTATCAGGCAGGGGCCGGAACCTTCAGCCGCAATTTGTAAAGAAAAATATGCCAATATGAAACCTATTGCCTGACAAGCGGCCGGTGTCCATGAGATTTGTGCCGGATACCAGTTGCGTTGCAGAAAAGCCGCAATAATCAGCAAAAGTGCCGCAGAAAACCAAGCGTAAAACAGCGGTGCCGCCCCTAAAAGCGCTAAGAAAAAGCTGCCTACTATCAGCGGCAAAGTCATGGTGGCGGCAATGCCGTCTATGGCGTTGAAATATTTGAAGGCAAAAGCCGCAACAAAAATTGTCGCCGCAAGGATAATCTGGCTTAAAATCTGCGGATATTCAGGAAAGAAATTAAGCTTTGTGTCTGAGATAAAAACACTGATAACCGCCAAAAGCGCAATCAGCGCATTTTGCCGTCCTTCTTGCGGTCGCCACAGGTTGTTCGCATAGATTAGACCGGCACCGATAAAAGGAAAAAGTAATTGCGGCAAAGAAAGCGGTTGGAGCCAGTCAAGATTGCGGCGGGTTAAAAACCATAAAACAACAGCCGCAAGGGCGGATAATGATGCAAAAGGAAGAAAAGTGTCTTTAAGGCAAAAAGGAGCATCATCCTCGGCCAAGCGCGCAATATGCGTGTACCAAACAAAGGCCGCAAAAGAAATTACGGCAATGCTCACAAGAGGAAATATGAAACTTGCTTCCATGGGGTTTTGCCCTTTTAATGATTATGTTAAATCAGTTATATCCTATTTGTGTTTTTTCTTCAACTTTCTTTGTTGGGTTATGCAATTGCGTTCAAGCTTTGGGTGTAAAGCTGTTTTAAGAGGCGGTTTAGCTCGGGGATCTTGCAGTTGCCGCGGTGGGCGGTTTCGGTTATGATGCCGCCGATGTGAACCAACTCGCCCGATTGTTTGGCTTGTTGCAAGGGAAAAATATAGTTGTTGGGAATGTTGTATAGGGTTTTAAGCAGAGAATCGGCATCAAGCGAAACTTTTTCGGTTGCGGCCAGCGTGCAGATTTCTGCCAACAGAGTTTTGGCTCTCTCTCGGTTGAGTTTGTTTTTGGTAATGTCAAAAATGTTTTGCTCAAGCGCTGCCGCCAATAAGGAGCCGACGGCATAGACGGCAAAAAAACGCCAAAAACAGGTTGCGGAATCTTCTTCCGTTTTGACGGAAAGACCGGCGCGGCTTAAAATGTTTTGGACTTTTGTGAGGTCGGCGGCATTGTTGTATGTGCCTTGGCTTAAAACAATGGCAGGCGCGCGCCCCAAAACCGCTACTTGTTGCGGTGCGGCGGTTGTCCACCCCTCAAAGTAAGCCTCTATGACATTGTTGCCCAAAAAGGCGCGGAGCCAAGAGTTGTCTTTGAGCATTGAAAAACACAAAACCGGCGCGGATTCAAGTTTGTGCGGCGAAATCAGCGTGGCGGCAGATTTGGCGGTTGAGGCCGGCTCACATAAAATAACCAGCTTGGGACTTTCTTTCAGCCAAAAAGAGGTGGTGAAACGATAACGATTTTTTTTCAGACTGTAGTCTTCTTTCAGAAGAATGTCGTTGGTTGATAAATCTTGGTTGTTTGCCGGTGTTGATACCAAAATGACTTTTTGGCCGCAATCTTGCAGGCGCGCCGCCAAAAAAAGTGCAACAGCCGTGTTGCCGATGATGTATATCGGGCGGGTGTCCGTGTCCGGCGCGGGGGCGGCGGTTTCTTCCTTGGTTAATTGTTCGGCAGGGGGCGTGCTTGCAGGGGCTTCTGCCGTTTGGGGCAAGTTATCTTCTGCGGCCAGAGGCGGGGTATCTTCCGCAAGGGTCGGTGTTGGCAAAATGTGAGGTTTCTTCTTAAACAGCATTTATTTTTCCTTTTTTAACAAAGCGGCAAAAAAGCCGTCGGCACCGCCATGGTCTGCTAAAGTGTCCGGCAAAACACGCAAAAAACCTTCCGGCGTGAGGATGTCTTTAACCGCCGAATTTTGCAGCGGAAGGAGGCGAAAATCCGGCGCTGTTTGCAAAAAGTCGGCTATTTGAGCCTCGCCTTCAAGTTTTGAAAGGGAGCAAGTGCAATATAACAAAAGACCGTCTTTTTTTAGCGCGCTTCGGGCGGCTTGCAATAATTGTTTTTGGGTCGGTAAAAGTTTTTGAACGTCAGCCAAAGTTTTGTTGTGTATCAGCTCGGGGTGGCGGCGGAACGTGCCGGTGGCCGAGCAGGGGGCATCAAGCAAAATGATGTCATATTGCTTTTGAGATGTTCTTAAATATTCAAGTGCGTCAGAACAAATGATTTCTGCTGCAAAATTAAGGCGCTTTAGGTTTTTAGTTAAAGTTTCAAGCCGAGAGGGAGAAATGTCAAGCGCGGTGACTTCGGCGCCGGCATCAATCAGTTGGGCGGTTTTGCCGCCGGGGGCTGCGCATAAGTCCAGAGCCGTTTTGCCCTTGAGATTGCCCAAAAGTTTGACGGCAAGGCTTGCCGCATAGTCTTGAACCCACCAGTTTCCTTGCGCATAGCCGTCAAGGCTGTTGACGCTGCCTGCATTATAAAGCCGAATACCCGAAAGCGGTAAAGCAAAAGTTTGAAGATTGGTGTTAAAACGGCATCCTTGTTTTAGGGTTATGTCCAGAGGCGGGGTTTTTAAGGCTTCTCTCGCAAAAGATTTTATTTGTTCGGCGGAATAGTCTTGTGCTAGAATTTGATAAAAATCTTTGGGAAAGACAAAGTCTTCCGCACCTTCTGCGGCTTTGGCGCCGGCGGCGGCAATCTTGCGCAAAACAGCATTGGCCATGCCGGCAAAAAATCTATCCGAAAGGCGTTTGATAAGCTCAACATTGCTGTTTAAGGCTGCATAGTCGGGGGTGTCCATAAACAATAGTTCGGTCACGGCATTTATCAAAGCAAATTCGGCAGAGGCAAATTTTTGCGGTATTTTTTTCTTTATATATTGTTTAAGCAAATGGCGAATAAAGCAGAGCCGGCGCAAAGAGGTTAATATCAACATATTGGCAAAAGCGCGCTCTCGCTCGGAAAGCGAATCGAGAAGAGGGCGTTTTTCGGCAAAAAATGCGCGTTCGGTTATGATTTGCCGCAAAATTTCGGCGGCGAGGCGACGACTGTCTGACATCTGGTTCCCTTTTGCTTTGGTTTGGGCTATTCTATTGAAACATTCGCATAATTACAAGTGTGAAAATTGTTTCAGCTCTTGTCTTTTAGATTTAAATGCTTTATTTTGTGAAAAATTGTGATTTTTTTAAATGAGGAAAATAAAATGAAAAAACATTTTCTGGCGAGCCTGGCCGTTGTGCTGGTTATTTGCGGATGTTCGTTGTCGTCTTTAAACCCTTTTCGGGCCGAAGAAAAAAAACTTGAGGACGAAGCCGGCGTTAATCATTATTTGTGGCAGGCGTCGCTGGATAAACTTTCTTTCATGCCTTTGGCTACGGTTGATGCAACCAGCGGTCTGATTGTTACCGATTGGACTGTCTTGGGCGAGGCCAAAAATGAGCAGTTCAAAATCAGCGTGCAGATTTTTTCTAAGGAGCTGAGAGTGGATTGTTTGAAAGTTTCTGTCTTCAAACGTGTGCTTGAAAATAATCATTGGACGGATGTAACACCTGATGAGCGACTTAGCACCGAAACCGAAAAGGCCATTTTGGTCAGAGCAAGACAATTATATCGTAACGATTTAGCAGCAGGTGCAGAATAAATGACAAAAAATATTCATAATCGCTATAACGGCAAAGAAACTTTTGAAGATTGGGCCGAGGAGTGGAAGCTCGAGACCCGCTATAATTTTCATACAATTGAAAAAAAATGGCAAAAGATTTGGGAAGATGAAAAAGCCTATAAGGTAGATATCGACAAGAATAAAGAAAAATTTTATGCTTTGGTCGAGTTTCCTTATCCTTCGGGAGCCGGTTTGCATGTGGGGCATCCGCGCTCTTATACGGCTCTGGATGTTATTGCCCGCAAAAAAAGAATGCAGGGATTTAACGTGCTTTATCCCATGGGGTTTGACGCCTTTGGTCTGCCGGCCGAAAATTATGCCATTAAGACCGGCGTGCATCCGGCCGTTTCTACCAAAGAAAATATTGCTAATTTTACCCGCCAGTTAAAATCTATCGGTTTTAGTTTTGACTGGGATCGTTGTATTGATACCTCAAGCCCCGAATATTATAAATGGACACAATGGATGTTCATTAAGTTTTTTGAAAAGGGCTTGGCTTATAAGGACAAAATTGCCATTAACCGGTGTCCGAAATGTAAAACCGGCTTGGCAAATGAGGAAGTGGTAAACGGCTGTTGCGAACGTTGCGGTGCCGAAGTGGTGCGCAAAAACAAAGAGCAATGGATGATTGCCATTACCAAATATGCCGACCGCTTGATTGAAGATTTGCAAGATGTTGATTTTGTTGAAAGAGTTAAATCTCAGCAGATTAACTGGATTGGTCGCTCGGAAGGCGCAGAGCTTGATTTTGAGTTTGGCGACAAAAAGTTGACGGTGTTTACCACACGTCCGGATACGGCCTTTGGTGTTACTTATATGGTTTTGGCGCCGGAGCACCCCTTTGTGGCCGAAATGATGGACAAGTTTGAAAACCAAGACGAAATTAAGGCTTATGTTGAAGCAACGGCTAAAAAGTCTGATTTGCAACGCAGCATTGATGAAAGCAAAACCGGTGTCGAGCTTAAGGGTGTGCAAGCGCGTAACCCCTATAACGGCAAGATGATTCCGGTGTTTATCTCTGATTATGTTTTAATGGGCTATGGTACCGGCGCCATTATGGCCGTGCCGGCACACGACCAACGTGACTATGATTTTGCCAAGGCCTTTAATCTGCCGATTATTCCGGTTTTGGACGGCGGCGATATCTCTGAAAAAGCCTTTGAAGAGGACGGCCCGCATATTAATTCAGACTTCTTAAACGGTTTGAATAAAGAAGACGGTATGCGCGCCGCCATTAAATTTGCCGAAGAAAAAGGTTTTGGAAAGTCTAAGGTCAACTTCAAACTGCGTGACTGGGTTTTCTCGCGCCAACGTTATTGGGGTGAGCCGATACCGATGGTCTATTGCGAAAAATGCGGTTGGCAGCCGATACCCGAATCCGAGTTGCCGCTGACTTTGCCCGAAGTGCCTGATTATCATCCTAATGATGAAGGCGAATCGCCTTTGTCTAAGGCTGGGGAGTGGTTGCATACGACTTGTCCGAAATGCGGCGGTCATGCCAGACGCGAAACCGACACCATGCCGAACTGGGCCGGGTCTTCTTGGTATTTCTTACGTTATTGCGACCCGCATAATGATAAAGAATTTGCTTCTAAGGAAGCCCTTGATTACTGGATGAATGTTGACTGGTATAACGGCGGTATGGAGCACACAACCCTGCACTTATTGTATTCTCGTTTTTGGCACAAGTTCCTGTATGATTTGGGCTTGGTTCCGACCAGTGAGCCTTATCAAAAAAGAACATCTCATGGTATGATTTTGGCTGAAAACGGCGAAAAGATGTCAAAATCACGCGGTAATGTCATTAATCCCGATGAAATTATTGATGCCTATGGCGCAGATACTTTCCGGCTTTATGAAATGTTTATCGGCCCGTTTGACCAGGTTGCCATGTGGTCGGATGAAAGTTTGAACGGGGTTTATCGCTTTGTCGGAAAAGTCTTTGGCTTGTTTAAAAAAGTCAGCAAACAAGCAGCTTTGGATAAGGAAGATTTGCGCGCCATGCACAAATGTATCCTTGAAGTGAGCGAGCGTATTGACCAAATGAAGTTTAATACCGCCGTGTCGGCTTTGATGACTTATGTAAATTATTTGTCTGCCAAAGCTGAAATTAATCCTCAGCTTTATGAAACTTTGTTGCTGTTGATGGCGCCCTTTACCCCGCATCTTTGCGAAGAAATGTGGGCAAGGCTCGGACACCAAAGTTTGATTGTGGCTGAAAACTGGCCGAAAGGCGATAAATCTTTGGCGCAAGATGACGTGGTCACCATTGCCGTACAGATTTGCGGCAAAATGCGCGGGACAATCGAAATGCCCAAAGATGCACCGCAAGCTGAAGTCGAAAAAGCAGCCATGAGCCTTGAAAATGTCCAACGTCAGCTTGAAGGCAAAGAAATCCGCAAGGTGATAGTGGTACCGAATCGGATTGTAAATATTGTTGCATAAGAGGAGGGTGCCCGGTTGGTGACTAATACAGATTTAAGTTCAAAAGTGTCCTCACGTACCTCTATGTACGCTGCGGTACTTTTGCCCTCAAATCTTATTATTCACGCACACCGGTTCCCCCTCCTAGGAAAGAAATAAAGAGGAGGGTGCCCGGTTGGTGACTAATACAGATTTAAGTTCAAAAGTGTCCTCACGTACCTCTATGTACGCTGCGGTAC
>CALXWF010000046.1 GCA_944392285.1 uncultured Alphaproteobacteria bacterium
TTTTTATAATTGTTGAGGATGGGCGGATTTTAACCCCCGAGGGAGGGGGTTCACTACAAGGTGCAGGCGGGCGAAAGAACGCCGGTGACCGAAGGTCAGCACCGCAGAGGCAACTCGAGCGCAGCGAAGAGTAAATCCCTCCTAAGACCACCTTATTTAGGTGGCCTTTTTAATTGGCTCCTGAGCCGTTTCAAGCGTCGCTGATGCTCGCTTTTAATGGACGGGATTATTTGCTTGAGTGTCTTTTATAATCAGATTCTAAACCGTTCAGACGGTGTGGTGCTTGTCTTTATGGGGGTATAAATAAAAAAAAGCACCTTGTTTTTTTAAGGTGCTTTGTTTTTTGTTATGACTTTCTTTTGATGAAGTCATCTAAAATTTTTGAAAACCCGCGGTCAAATGCCTGTGACAATGATATAACGGCGTCCGGGCAGTCGGGGTATAGTTGTTCAACCTCTTTTTGGTGAACGGTTTTTAGCGTCTCTAAATCGACATCTTTTTCCATAAGTTGTTGCATGTTAAAAGTGAAAAGTTTCAAAGCATCTATTTCTTCCAAGTCACTCGCGGATTTGCGCGGTTTGATTTGGAGTTGCAACATTCTTGTATCGGCAAGGTCAATTTGATGTGCTAAAAACCTTTTGTAATCTTCGGCATTCTTAGCCAAAGACGGGTAAAAATCTTTTTTTTCCATAATAATTTATTTTTAAAATTATACAATATTATGAAAGTATATTAGACTCAATATTACTAATCGGTCAAGTATAAAAAAATGAACTTTTTGCTCTGTAGTTTCGTTTATTTATTATGTAAGGTTTAATTTTGAAATATAGAGTTGTTTTGAGATGTCAGAATTTCTTAAAAAAAATAAAAAGTTTTTAGTTTTTTTTCTGGGGCTTATTTTGCTCGGGGGTGGGGCGGCAGGTTTTGGCTCTTCGGCTGATGATGTGTCTTATATTACAGATACCGTCAAACGCCAGAATGTGCAAAAGGTGGTTAATGCCACGGGAGAAGTTCGCGCCATTGAATTGGTTACAGTTGGTGCACAGGTTTCCGGCGAGATTGAAAAGCTCTATGTCTCCATTGGTCAAAATGTGAAAAAAGGCGACCTTATTGCCGAAATTGATTCTACCACTCAGCAAAACGAAGTGTATATCAACAAGGCCAGATTGGAGAGTTATAATGCCCAACTGAATGCTGCTCAGGTTTCCTTAAAAGTTGCCGAAAAACAGTATAAACGTATGCAAAGCTTAAAAAAGAAAAATGCTGCCTCAGATGAAGACCTAGAAAATGCCGAAGATGCTTATGAAACGGCGAAGTCTAAAGTTACCGAGTTGGAATCTACCATTAAGGAAACCGAAATTTCTTTAAGCACGGCTGAAACAAATTTGGGTTATACCAAAATCACCGCGCCTTTGGACGGCACCATCGTATCTGTTCCCGTTAAGCAAGGACAAACGATTAATGCTGCTATGGATACTCCGGCGATCGTTCAAATTGCCGACCTTTCGCAAATGGAAATTTTGATTGAAATCTCTGAAGGCGACATCAGCAACATTAAACCAGGTGTTAAAGTTACCTACTCTATTCTGGCAGATTTAAACGATGTTTATGAAACAACTTTGCGTTCCATTGACCCCGGTTTAACGCTTTTGACAAATAATGAATATACCGAAGTTGTGGAATCAAGCGAGGCGATTTATTACTACGGACGTTTAATTGTTCCAAACCCTGAAGGCAAGCTCAGAATCGGTATGACAACACAAAATGTGATTTATGTTGAAAGTGCTGAAAATGTTCTGACTGTTCCGGTTACCGCCATTAAAAACAACAATGGGCAAAAATATGTTGATGTGCTTACGCCTAAGGGGGTTCAACAACGTACAATTATTACCGGTGTTTCCGATGGCTTGAACGTTGAGGTTAAACAAGGTGTTGTTGAAGGTGATGAGATTGTATTGGCACAAATGTCTTCCGCCGAAATCTCAAATAAACTCTCCAATGTCAGAGGCCCGAGAGGATTTTAGCCATGGATAACATTATTGAACTGAAAAATATTCATAAATATTTCGGTAGTGAAAAGAATCGGGTTCATGTCCTTAAGGGAATCAATTTGGAGATTCAAAAAGGCGATTTTGTCGCGATTATCGGACAATCCGGTTCCGGAAAATCTACCATGATGAATATTATCGGTTGTTTGGATGTTCCGACTAACGGTTCTTACAAGATTAATGGTGTTGAAGTAGGCAAAATGGGCAAAGACCAATTAGCTGAACTTCGTTGCAAGACTTTCGGTTTTATCTTTCAGCGTTACAATTTGTTAAGCAGCTTAAATGCTACGGAAAATGCCGCCCTGCCGGCAATCTATTTGGGTTTAAATGCCGATGACAGAAACGCCCGCTCGGTTGAGCTCCTAAAAAAACTTGACTTAGGCACCAAGCTTAGCAACAAACCTAATGAACTTTCCGGTGGTCAGCAACAACGTGTGAGTATTGCCCGCGCTTTGATGAACGGCGGTGAGATTATCTTAGCTGATGAACCGACCGGTGCTTTGGACTCCAAAAGCGGCGAGATGGTTATGGAAATTATTAAGAACTTGCACAAGCAAGGACATACGGTCATTTTGGTTACGCACGACAGCCATATCGCCGAACAAGCCAGCCGTATTATTGAAATTAAAGACGGTGAAATTGTCTCCGATATTCGCAAAGCCGATGATTTTTACGAGCTCAAAGACAAGGTTAAGAATATTAAACGCAGCAAGCTTGATGCTTTCAAATATAGTTTTCAGGAATCGCTTAAAATGTCTTTGCACGCTATTTTGGCTAATAAAATGCGCTCGCTGCTCACGATGCTCGGTATCATCATCGGTATTGCCTCTGTGGTTTCGGTGGTGGCATTGGGTAATGCTTCGCAAGCCAAAATTTTGGAAAAAATCAGTTCTATGGGAACAAATACCATTGATATTATGCCGGGTACGGGTTTCGGTGATATGCGTTCGGGAAAAGTTAAGACCTTAAAAGTCAGTGATTCAGATTATCTTGCCAAGCAAAGTTTTATTGACAGCTCAACACCGAGTGTTTCTGCCAGCGGAACTTTGGTTTATGAAAATTATTCCCTCACGGCGCAACTCAGCGGTGTCGGCGCGTCCTTTTTTGATGTTAAAGGGCGCAAAATTGCGCAAGGACGCATCTTTACGCAAGATGAAGTGAATAACATCGCTTCCGTTGTCGTCATTGATAACAACACGCTTAAAGAAATGTTTTCTGACACACCGAATCCTATCGGCAAAATTATCATCTTCAACAAAAAGCCATTGAAAGTTATCGGGGTTACGGAAGAAGACAACAACCCCGGACCGATGTCTGATTCGATGAATATTTGGGTGCCTTATACAACCGCAATGTATAAAATTAACGGCAGCACGGATATTAATTCCATCACGGTCAAGATCTCAGATAAGGTCAATTCGCAAGTTGCCGAATCCAGCATTGAGCATATTTTGACTTCTTTACACGGCAAAAAAGACTTCTTTATGCGCAACAGCGATAGTATTAAACAAACGATTGAGAGCACCACAAATACGATGAAACTCCTTATAGCCAGCATTGCGGTCATCTCCTTGATTGTGGGGGGTATCGGCGTCATGAATATTATGTTGGTTTCGGTTACGGAAAGAACCAAAGAGATTGGTATTCGTATGGCTATCGGTGCCAAACAGGCGGATATTTTGCAACAGTTTTTAATTGAGGCTATTTTAATCTGTTTGGTCGGCGGCTTTCTGGGGGTTACGCTCTCCATGCTTATCGGTTTCGGATTTAATACTTTTTCCGAAAACTTCGGAATGATTTTTTCAACCGCATCCATCGTATTGGCTTTGGTTTGCTCTACGGCAATCGGCATTATCTTCGGTTATATGCCGGCGAAAAATGCTTCAAACCTTAACCCGATTGATGCTTTGGCGAGTGAATGATATGAAAAAGAATCTGACATATATATCTTTGTTTTGCGGAGCTTTGTTGCTGAGCGGTTGCGCGACTATCGGCGCTATGCCGACAGATGTTGCTTCAGAGCTTAATTATACCGCAGAGATAAAGGAAAAATATAAGGCAAACGAAAATTGGTGGACGCAATATAACAACGCCGAGCTCAATCGCTTGGTAGATTTGGCCTTGACAAATAATCCCGATTATCTGAAAGCCGCCATTAATATTAACAAAGAACTATATAATTTGAATCTGGCTACCTCAGACCTCTTTCCCACATTTTCCGGCGGAATGAATGCTTCTGGACAACGACAAATCAGCACAAGCGATAATTTTGCCAGCAATTTTTCCGGCGAAACGGGCTTGAGCTATGAAGTGGATTTGTATGGAAAAATCCGCGATTTGCAAGATGCACAAAAATTTGAATATGAAGCAACCATTATGGATAAAGAAAGTGCTCGTTTGAGCCTGATTAACAGTGTGGTTGATTTATATTTTAATCTGGAATATCTGCAAAACAGCAAGGATGTTACCCAAAAAAATATTGATAATTATGAAGAGATTTTGGCAATTACCGAAGCAAAGTATAAAAGCGGCAAAATTGATAATCTGGAATATTTGCAAACCAAACAAAGCTTGTTATCCGAACAAAATCGGCTCTTGGAGATTGAGACGCAGTTCAAAGAAATGGAAACCAGCCTGAAAAATATTTTGAATCTTCGTCAGGAAGAGGCGCTTAACATTCAGTTAGGCAATATCTTGTTGCAAGAAAACCTCGGTGTTAATCTTGATGTTCCGGTTGCCGTCTTGGCTAATCGTCCGGACTTGCTTGCCAGCCAATATCGCTTGGAAAAAGCATTTAAAAATCTGCAAGCCGAGAACAAAAACTGGTATCCGAATGTGTCCTTAAACGGCTTGCTCGGAACATCTTCCGACAAGGCTCGCACAACTTTTGATTTTCCTTATCTGCTCGGCAGCGTATCCGTTGATTTGCCGTTTCTAGACTGGAACAGAGTTGAAAACAAAGTTAAAATCTCTGAAGCTGATTATGAAATCACAGCCATTGATTTTAAGGATACTCTAAACCAGGCCGTCAATGAAGTGGCTTATTATTCCGCGGCTTATGGCTATGCCAATAATATTTTGGAAAACACGCAAAAGAACTATCAAAATTCGCAGCAAATTACCAAATATTATCAAGAACGCTATAATACAGGTAAAGTGGAGTTTAAAGACTATTTGGAAGCTGTTTATACCGAAAACTCTTTGCGTAAAGACCTTATCTTGCAAAAATATCAGACCATTAAATATGAAAACTATGTCTATAAAGCCATGGCCGGAAAATATTAGCTAATTTGCGGTTCTTTGCAGGTCTATGGTGACAAATTCTGATTTGGTGCCGGTCTTGAACCTTATGGCCCAGTCAGATAAGCCTGATGTGACGATAAAATCGGTTTTATCTTTTTGTATGTGGCCGTAAGTATGGTCATTGGCGCCTATCCATTCACCGACTTTGTTTAGCGGCCAAAGCTGGCCGCCGTGCGTGTGGCCGGATAAAACCAGGTCTACCCCGCTTGCTGCTTGGGCCTTATAGTCGTTGGGTTGGTGGTCAAGGACAATCATATATTTTTCTTTATCCAAATCGGCGGTTATTTCCGGCATGTTTTGACGCGGGTTGCGACGCAGATTTTCTGAAGCATCTTTGCGGCCGATAACGTAAAAATCCGGCCTTGGCATTTTAATCTCGTCTTCAAGAATGATGATGTTGTTTTTTTGCAGTTCCTCGGCCAAATCTTGGGCGGTAAAGCCTCTGATGGCCGGATTGTGATAACCTTTGTCGTGGTTGCCGAAAGTGTAATAAACACCATAGCGCGGCGAAAGTCGACCGAGCGCACGGCAGGCGGCAATCATCTCTTCTTTGGTGGTGGAATCGTCTACAAAATCTCCGACAATGAAAATAATATCGGGTTTTTGCTGTTCTAAAAAAGCCAAATGTTTGGCAAAGCCTTCGGCATCAAAGGTGGTGCCAATATGTGAGTCGGCAAAAAAAGCCAGCCTTAAGGGCGCTATCTGTTTGTCGGTTTGGAGTTGGTAGGCGGTGTGGTATATGCGGTGGTTTTGATACCAGCCGAAACTTAAGCTCAAAAGAGTTAAAATAACGGCAGAAATGGCGGCATAATCAGCTTTAAATACACTGTTCAATCGGTGTAAAATCAATTTGCTCAACAGCCAAAAAACAGCCAAGTACAGCAGGCAGATGACAGCGTTCATTAAATTAAGCCAGAGGCTTATGAGGGCAAAAAAAGCTAAGGCCAAGAAAAAGGCTATGGCTTTTTGCCTGTTTTGCAAGGCAGACAGCCTTTGTATGAGGGTGGTTTGCGCTAAGCATAAACTTACGTATAGCAATGCGCTTAAACTTAAACCAACCGTAATTACCAAAAGAATGTACCACATCAGCATTTTTGTTTTTCCTTATTTTGCAGTTATGGTTAAGATTAGCATTTAGAGGGAACTCTAAGTCAAGAGTTTTGTTTGATATGAAAAAATTTTTTTAATCAAAATGTTTTGACAAAATTGTGGAAATAGTATAAGCCTTTGTTACTAATAAATATTATTAACATTAAAAAAAAGAGTTTTATGGCAAATTATTTTGTACAAGTTAAGGGCACAAAGCTGTCTTATGTTAATGAGGATAATGAGCAAGACAGTTATGTTTTTGATTTTACTTACGCACATTTTTTGAAAATCAACGGGCGTTTGTATGTTCGGAACAATGAAGATTATATCCCTCTTCATTGTGCGGATGACCCTCATCCGGTTGGTGATTTAAGCCGAACAGTTGCTGCAGGAGGTAAGGTTTTTCAAACATCATCTGCAGGTGCATTTCCGATTGATAAGACGCGTTACGTGTTTGCGGAGGGTAATAAATTTTTGTGCTTAGATAAGGGAATTTATTATCTTCAAGGTGATTCTTATTGCCGGTGTGAAACAGATTATGCCCTTAAAGATAACCTTAATTGGTGGGTTGCCGTGGCCGATAATCGGTTTTATTTGTTTAAGCTCTTAGATGGTAAAAAACATTTTGTTCGTGGTTTTACAGAATGTTTGGCAGAAGGGCTTTATTTGGACGGGAATGAGGCTTGGCAGCTTGTGGACGGTGTCGGTTTGACAATTGTTTGCAAAAATGACGCTTGCTATAAAGTCGTATATGACAAAGTCAGAGACAGGCTTATTTTTTATTGTCGTTATGATAATGAAGATTTTTCTTTGCTCTATGCGAAAAAAAACGGCAAGTATGTTCCTTTGGATTAAGTTAAAAAAGCTCCGAAAATCGCGGAGCTTTTTTGTTTATTTGAAAATGGAAAGCCATTTTTGCCAAATGGAAACTTTTTCTTGTTTGAAGGCAAAATGCTTGAACATCAGATAATTGTTTATGGTGATTATGCTTAAGGCCAAAGCTTGAGCCAAAAAGACATTTAACTTCAAATAAGTTACCAAAACCTCTAAAATAACGGCGTTTAAAATATAGCTGATTGTCCAGGTTAAAACGCTTTTTAAATATTCTTTCAAATGGTTGCCGTCGGTTTCAAAAACTAAAAATTTATAGGCCAAAAAAGCCGTGAAAGATGACAGCATCCAAGATAAAAACAAGCTAAATTGATAATGAAACGTTGTAAGGGAAAAAGTCAGCGCGGCAAATAATATATAGCGGATTCCCGTGTTGGCCAGACCGACTATCAGGAATCTGATCCTTTCATCTAAGGAAAACCAGTTGCTTTTTACTTGGGTGTAAACAAAATGCATTTTTTATCTCCTGAAAACATGGATGAGATATAAGTATCCTTTTAGGGGCTTCAAGATTAGGGGCTTCAAGAGTTGGTTTCTTGTTTTTCTTTAGGCTCAGGTGTTTCTTCTTTTTGGTGGCCGCGCAGATTGGCTAAAAACTGGGTTTCTATCTTCATATATTGATTAAACAGCCATTTGGATTGTGATAGCAATGCCACAGAAAAAATAACCAAAATAACGGTTACTTTGGGGTTCTCGGTCAAAAATTGGTGAACTACCGTGCTGATGAAAAACAGAACAACCATCAAACGAAAACTTGTCATTAAAATAAGCGGCAGACGGTTGAGCTTTTTGGCTGTCCAGAGTTTGTAATATATCAGCGCTACATGATGATTTGAGATAAAAAAGTTTTTCTCTTTATGGGCTTCATCCGTGATGCTGATTATGCCAAGCTTTTCTTCTACCTTGCGCAGAAAAGAGCGGTGCGTTTCAGCTTGGTCAAGGTGGCGATTAAAATGACAATAAACCTCGGCTGCTTTTTCGCGCAGAAAAATCGGTAAGATTGTTTCCCAGCCGATGAGGCCTTTTAAAAACGGTGCCATTAAGACCAAGGCCGTGCCGGTGGTGGCAATACGCGCATATAAGTTTGGCAGCATTTCATGGAAAAACGG
>CALXWF010000047.1 GCA_944392285.1 uncultured Alphaproteobacteria bacterium
GAAAGAAGAACAAATTGCTAAGCTTGAGAAATTTGTTTTTTTATATAAAAATTGGGAAGCTGAGGGAAGCCAAAGGCATTTATATGAAAAAATGCTTCCCGACCTGATTATTGATATGCGTGTCAACCGTTTGGTCGCCATGTGGCGCTTTACAACACGGTTTTTCAAAGCAAAAAAACTTATCGGTAAAAATATTGACCCCGAACTTCCCGTTCAACCTTATCATTATCGTAAAGTTACGCTGACAAAAATCAGAGATTATGATGTAACCGGACAAGAAATTAATGCCGAAATTGCCGATTTCTTAAAAGGTAACCCAACACCGATTGTGAAATGCAAAAGCTACAGACAATATAAATCTGTCTTTGCTTATATTCAAAAGATGTTGGAGAATGCCCATGAAAATCATTAATATTAATGTCCCTATAAATGCGGGAAAAACAACTGTTTCAAAGTTATTGGCAGATTTGATTATTGATAACGGCACTCAATCTCCTTTGGAAACGGCGCAGGAAATCTTGGATTTTTTACAAAAATAACTTTTTTAATTTGCATCATAGAAAAATATCGGATAGCCTTCTGCCTTGGTCAGCGGGGTGTATTGTTTTAAGAAGTTATCAAAACAAGCGGCGTCTATAAAAAGCTCGTTCGGATTTTCTTGGGTGCGGGTTAAAACTCTTTGGCGCGCCTTGTCTATGTCACAGACAACGGCGTGAAAAACCACATTCGGCGTGATGCTCTTGGCCCAATGATAATATTCGGCTCGAACCTCTTTGCTCCAAAAACCGTAATCTAAAATAACATCTTGGCCTTGCGTTATGGCTTTTTGGGTTTCTTGGCGAATAAACTTGTCTACCTCTTGAAATTTTTCTTGAAAATTATCTGGGGCGCGCCCATAACGTTGGCGCATTAGTTCATCATGCGTAAAACGAATGGCGCCGGTTTCTTGTGCTAATTTTTTGGCATAAGTGGTTTTGCCAAAACCTAAAAAACCGCATATTAAATATATTGTCGGCATCTTCACTCCTTTTTTAGAGAAGAATATAAAATAAATCTATTAATATTTGCTTGATTTCTTGAGAGAAAAGTATAGCCTTACATTAAGGGTTTGTTACTTTTTTGGGGGGACTGATGAAGTATTTATTTTTTGTTTTGAGTTTTTGTTTTTTTGCTTTTGCGGCTCAAGCCGATGTGACTTGTTATGAAGACAGTTTGGGAAACACACGTTGCTCCGGCACAAACGCCGACGGCGAATATGTTAATACAACCTCTTATACCGACAGCCTCGGCAACACCCGCACCAGCGGGCGCGTCGGTAACAAAGACTTAAATACGACCTCTTATACCGATAGTCTCGGCCATACCCGCACCAGAGGGCGCGTCGGCGGACAAGACTTTAATGCCACTTCTTATACGGACAGCCTCGGCAACACGCGCACCAACGGCTCGGTCGGACGACAGAATTTTAATGCAAATTCTTATACCGACAGCCTCGGTAACACACGTACAAACGGTTTTATCGGCCAACAGAATTTCAGGACCAATTCTTATACCGATAGTCTTGGTAATAAACATATAAGAAGCTACTAATGTTTTATTATGCTTTTTATAAATCTCCTATCGGCAAACTTACGCTTATCAGCACGGAAACGGCTTTAACGGAGCTGAGGCTTGCAAATAATAATGCGCCTTTGGCCTTGGGAGAAGATGTGCCGCTCTATAAACCGGATTTGCCGATTTTGGCTCAATGCCACGCTTGGCTTGATGCTTATTTTTCAGGGAAAAAGCCTGATATTTCTAACTTATCTTTATCCCCCAAAGGCAGTGACTTTCAACGCAAAGTTTGGCTTTTGCTGACGGAAATTCCTTATGGCGAAACCGTCAGCTATAAAGACATGGCGCAAAAAATTGCTCCTTTGGTCGGCAAAGCCAAAATGTCTGCTCAGGCTGTCGGCGGTGCTGTCGGCAAAAATCCGATTGCGCTTATTATTCCGTGTCATCGGGTTATCGGCCAGAACGGCAAATTGGTCGGTTATGGCGGCGGGCTCGATGTTAAACAAATGCTCCTTGCCCTTGAACAAAAGAATAAGTGAAAAAATTTTGCTTGCTCTTGACATATACCCCTCATGGGTATATTTCTAAGACATTCAGAAGCGAAAAAAGGAAACTCATATGAAACACGCAGAAGAACATTCTCATATACATGGTGGGCATTGTCATCATCATGGCGAGGTTAACGAAAAGACCGTCACTTATTTGCTGATTTCTTTTTTTATTAATATGTTGTTGTCGGTGGCTGAGATTGTCGGGGGTATTATTGCCGGTAGTGTTTCGCTTATCGGCGATGCTTTGCACAACACTTCTGATGCTTTTTCAATTTTAATTGCCGTCATTGCCTTTAAAATCGGTCGTAAAAAAGCTGATGCTAAATATACCTATGGGTTTAAGCGGGCCGAAATTATCGGCGGTTTTGTTAATTTGATTTTGTTGTTTATCTCCGGCTGTTATTTGGTGGTGGAAGGTATTGGGCGCCTGATTACCCCTGAGCCGATTGAAGGTGGAATTATTATCGCCGTGTCCGTTTTGGCCTTGATTATTGACGCCGCTACCGCAAAATTATCGCACCATGGGTCAGAACATAATACAAATATGCGGATGGTGTTTTTGTATAATTTGGCTGATGCTCTCGGCTCGGTGGGCGTGATTGTTTCCGGCTTGTTTGTGGTGTGGTTTAATATCTTTTGGGTAGACGGATTGGTTGCTTTGTTGATTGCGGCTTATATGATTTATCAATCCGTGGCGGCTTTTCCCAGAGTGGTCAATATTTTAATGAATGCCGCCCCCGAAGGTCTTGACCTTAATGAGATTAAACACAGACTCATGCAGATTGAGGGAATCTGCGATATTCACCATTTGCATGTGTGGTGTGTTAATGAACATGATGTTTCTTTAGAATGTCATATGGTGGCCGATGACTTGGCTTTAATCAGCGCGGCGGCTAAAGTTTTGGAAGAAGAATTTGACATTCATCACAGCAATATTCAGCTTGAAACCAGCGCCAACTGCAAAGATTGTTGTTTATAATCAGCCTTTGGCCGTAAGATAATGTCGGCGTTGCGGCACAGAAAGTCTTTCAATGGCATAGCGTAAAGTTGTTCGCGGCAGAATCGGCGCATTGGCTTCCAAAAAAGCACAAAGCTCCGCTTCGTCTTGCTTGCCCATTTCTCGCAGCATCCAACCAACGGATTTGTGCATTAAATCATGCGGGTGATTTTTAAATTTCAGCGCAAATTCTTTGATGAGCGAAAATTCTCCTTGTTTGATGAGATACCAATTGGCAACCACCGCCACACGTTGATGCCACAAATTATTGCTGTTTGCAAGGCGGCGCAAGAGGTCATAATTTTGCCGCGAAAAGCAATAAGAACCCAAAATTTTGTGGGCGGAAATATCAACCAAATCCCAATTATTGACGTTGTCCAAATTTTTAAGATAAAAATCAACATAGGTTTGTTGTTCAACAGCAGAGGCTTTGGCATAACGGCGCGTCAGCACTCTTAAGCAAAAAGAGCGGATTTCATGAATTTTGTCTTGCAATAAAATTTCTAAATCTGCCAGACTTAGAAGGGTTTGATATTTGTGCGCCAATTTCTCAACACCGGCAGCTTTGATGCCGCAAAATGTGTCATGAGCGGCATAAGCCCCCTCACCTGTCTTAAAAAAACGCAGGGCGCCTCGTGCCGTCTGTTTATCTGCGGCGGCGGCAAAATCTGCCCGAACTTCCTCAACCAAGCTCATTTATGTTTTTCTTTCTTGCCGAAATGGCAGAAGCCAAAAGCGGCCAAAGCAACCACAGCCAAAACGGCACCGATGGTCTGCGCCGTTGCGGCCGGCAGGCGAAAGCCGATTTTGTCATATAAAATATATGAGGTGCAGACCGCCGTCATGAATGTAGCCGGCAGCAGAGCTATCAAACAATTCTTTTGCTTTCTGATTAGATAAAAACAACACATCCACAGCGTAATGGTTGCCAAGCATTGGTTGGCCCAGCCAAAATAGGTCCAAATAACCGTTAAGTCAAACAGGCTGAGGAGGATGCCGCCGCCCAAGACCAAAATGCTGATAAGCAACCTCTGCCCCAAATTTTTCTTTGAGGTCGGAAAATAATCCGCAACTGACAGACGCGCCGAACGAAAAGCCGTATCTCCCGAGGTGATAGACAGCAAGACCACTGAAATAACCGTTAATATTGCCCCGATATTGCCGAGATAGCCTTTGGCAATGCCCGAAACCGCCGCTCCGGGACCGCCGGCATTAATCACGGCAAACAACCCTTCAGAACCTTGATAAAAAGACATTCCCAAAGTGGCCCAGACTAAAGCGACGACACCTTCGGTTATCATGGCGCCGTAAAACACCGCTCGACCGTTTTTTTCATTTGGCAAGCATCTGGCCATGAGCGGTGATTGCGTGGCATGAAACCCGCTTAAGGCTCCACAGGCAATGGTGACGAACATAAGCGGAAAAATGGGTAAATCTTGCGGGTGTTGATTGCTTAGACTTAAATTTGGATATAAGGGACGGCCGTCAAAGAGCATAAAGGCCATTAAGGCTAAAGTTACCCCCAATAAAAGCAAGGCAAATAACGGATAAAAACGACCGATGATTTTATCTATCGGCAAAAGGGTGGCCAAAAAATAATAGCCGAAGATGATGCCGAGCCAAAGCAAAAACGGCGCCCCGCTGATGTCGGCCAACATTTGTGCCGGGCTCATGGCAAAAACCGCTCCGAGTAAAAGCAAGAAAAAGATAGAAAAGACCAAAAAGACGATCTTAACCTTATTGCCCAAATATTTTTCAACCAGCAAATTAAGCGACCAGCCGTTGTTGCGTAAAGATATCATACCGGCCAAATAATCATGCACGCCGCCGGCAAAAATTGAGCCTAAAACAATCCAGAATAAAGCAACCGGCCCGTATAAAGCCCCGAGCAAAGCCCCGAACACCGGCCCTAAACCGGCAATGTTTAAGAACTGAATCAAAAAAATGCGCCAAACCGGTAAAGGCACATAGTCGACATTATCACAAGCGGCCACCGCCGGGGTCGGCTGTTGCGGCATAATGCCAAAAATTTTTTCAACCATGCGGCTGTAAAACCAATAGCCCAAAAACAAGGCCGCGCAAGCACTCAGAAATACCAACATCTTTTGCTCCTTTGCTCAAACTTTTTTTGATTTTAGCTTTTCTTTGCCAAGATTTAAATCATAAAAACAAGGTTAAAAACAAAAATTTTAGATTGAGTCATTTTTAACTTTACAATTTTAACAATATAGAACATAATAAGAACAAATTTAACAAGAATCGGAGCTTTTGATGAAAAAACATCGGCCAAAAATTTTAATCTTCTGCTTGCTGGCGCTGCTTTTGGCCAGTGTCGGCGGCTTGTTTTACGGGCAGAAAATATCGCAACAAAAACTTTTTGCCCAACTGTTAGACACCCCGCCGGATAAATTGTCTGAATTTAAGGGGGGAACACCCAAAATACTTAATATGCAAGGGGCAGACGGATATCGCCCGCTCAGCCATTTTATTGCGGCCCATAACTCACCCGCCGCGGTTAAAGAGCTGGTTAAACAAGGGGCAGACGTTAATCTGCCAAATTGTGACGGTTCAACGCCGCTGATTGTGGCCTTGGTAAACCGCGCTCCGGAGGCTATGGTTGCAACATTGCTTGAGGCCGGTGCCGACCCGAACTATTTGTGGAACGGCTTATTTTCTCCTTTAATGGTGATGCTTGATTTTGACCAAAATGATGTTTATTTGTCTTTGCTGTTAGAGGCCGGTGCTGATATTAACCTGCGCAATGAAAAAGGAGATAGTTTGTTGGTTTTGGCCGTCTTGGGGCAAAAATCGCCGGCTTATATTCAAGACTTAATCAATCGCGGTGCTGATGTACATAATGTTGACAACGCGGGCGGAACCATCGCCGATGCTTTGTTATTTTATCCGGCAGATGTAAAAGTGTTTGATGTTTTGGCGGAAAACGGGTTTGATTTTTCTGCCCTTGATGAAAACGGCGACAGCTATTTAACTAAAGCGGTGCTGCATAATCAACCCCTTCAGGTTTTGGAAAAAATTATTGTTTTGGGCGCAGATATTCATCAGAAAAATCAGCAACAAAAAACTGCCTTAGATATTGCCACCATAATCGGAAACACGCAAGCCGTCAGATTTTTACGGCAAAAAGGCGCTAAATAAGGCAAACAAAAAAACACCCGCTTTTGCACGGGTGTTTTTGAAAGGCTGATATTTTTAATGTTCAAGCACGGCATCTTCCCAGCTTTTTAGACCGTATTTGCTCCAATCAAGCGGGATTTTATCTACATGTTGAATATCTACATAGTAGCTGTCTTTGATGTTTTCTAAAATTGTTTCAACAACTATCACCTCATAGGCTTTGCGGAGTTTGTCCCGAACCTCGGGGTGGACATAGTCTAGAATAATGTTTTGTTCCTGATTGCGAACAAAAATGGCATGATCATTGCCATCATATATAATTTTTGGCGAATCGGGCGTATCATGTTTGGCTTCTAAAAAGATATAAAGCTCGCCGCCCTCGCCTTCGGCTATCAGATAGCTGTTTTCTTTGCTGACCTTGGCCATGTTTTTCTGCCTTTGCTGTTTACTTTCTTATCTTCCTTGCTGAGCTTTTTTTAAGTCGGCAATATTAATGGGGGCATCTTTTTTATTACCGCCGTTTTTGTTTTCGCTGTTTCTTTTAGCATTGCGGTACATTTGGATCGCCGCACCAAAAGAAATAAGCCCAGCGATAGCCTCTAAAGGTATTTCAGTTGCTTTTTGTCCCGTTCTTCCGGCATTTTCTACAGAGACATCGACTACTTTTGGCTCTTTAGTCAAGCCTTGGTATGTCAGATACGACCCCAAAACCGTGGCGCCACAAACAGCGGCAAGTCTTAAATTATATGAAAGTTTTGGCGGTAATGCTTTTCTATAGCTCATTATAGTTCTCCATAAGCTGGTTTTTATGAGTTGATTATAGCTCTTTAGACAAATTTTGTCAACTCATATCAGGTAGCTTTTTTTCGTTTTTTCACCATATAGAATATTGGTTAAAAAGCTCTTAAAAAAGCCCCCTTAAAGCTCTGAGCTTTAAGGGGATTTTGTTTATTTCCATTTTACCAAATGGTCTAAGAAAGCCTCGATAAAATCGCCGCGGCGGTTTTGATAGTCAAGATAATAGGCATGCTCCCAGACATCTATGGCAATCAGCGGTTTGAGCTTTTCGGCTATCGGCGTGGCGGCATTGGCGGTTTTCATCACTTTTAATTTTCCGTCTTCTTCTACCAACCATGCCCAACCGCTGCCAAACTGCCCTAAGGCCGCGTTTTTGAAATCGGCTCTGAATTGCTCATAAGAGCCAAAATCACGCTCAATCTTTTTTAATAATTCACCCTTGGGTTGGCCGCCGCCGTTCGGCGACATTGAATGCCAGAAGAAGCTATGATTCCACGCTTGAGCCGCATTGTTAAAAATAGCCGTGTACTCGGGCTTGCCCTGTGTTGCCTGAATGATTTTTTCAAGCGGCATATTTTCAAACTCGGTACCTTTTATCAGTTTGTTTAAGTTTTCAACATAAGTTCTATGATGTTTGCCGTAGTGAAACTCCATGGTCGTGGCAGAGATGTAGGGTTCTAACGCATCCATCTCATAGGGGAGTTGTTCCAGTTCTATTGTCATATTATTCCTCCTGATTGTGTTTCTTTCTCTTGATATAGGCATTGGTACCGATTTCATCAAGAGTCTTTTGGGTTTTATCGTCTTCTTCTTTTTGCCGACGCGCCGCACGATTGCGGTCAACAATCTCATAGGTCTTTTGCTCTTTAAACATATCGGCAATAAGATCTCTGACCTCTTCTATCTTTTGGCGCAAGGCACGCAATTGCGCTTCTAAAGCGTCTCTTTTTTGCATATAGCGTTTGACATAAGCCCCGAAATCGCCGACATCATGGGTGCGGGCAAAGTCTTTTTCTTGCGCAAATTCTTGGTTAAGTTTTTGCAACTGATTGTGCAGTTTATCTTCAGAGGTAAGATAGTCATTTAATATCTTGCGTTGTTCGTCGATGGAAAATTTTTGGATTCTCTGCAAGGTTTTCAAAGAATTTTTCATCTACTTCGGGCTCCTATTTTTCCGGCACGAAGGGTGTATCTAATATGGCTTTTAATTGCTCATAACCTTCTGCCAAACTAAAATGCTCGTTCTTGCCCTGAGATAAAAATTCTTCAATCTTCGGATAATAAAAAATTGCTTCATCTACCTCACGGTTTGAGCCTTTTTTATAGGCACCCAAGCGTATTAACTCAGCCATGTCTTCATAGGCGGCAATATATTTTCTGGCCTTTGACACAATGGCAAATTCTTCCTTGGTGTCACAGTCCGGCATGGTACGCGATATGGAGCGCAGAATGTTAATGGCCGGATAACGATTGCGCTCAGCAATGGCTCTATCTAAAACGATGTGACCGTCAAGAATCGAACGAACGGCATCTGCCACCGGCTCATTATGGTCGTCACCGTCAACCAAAACCGTGAACAGCCCCGTTATTGTTCCGTTGCCAGACCCCGGACCGGCTCTTTCCAACAAGCGCGGCAGCTCTGCAAATACACTCGGCGTATAGCCTTTAGAGGCCGGCGGCTCACCAATACTTAAGGAAATTTCACGTTGAGCCATGGCAAAGCGGGTGATGGAATCCATCATGCACAAAACATCTTTGTTCTCATCTCGGAAAAATTCGGCAACCGCCATGGCAACATATGCCGCTTGACGACGCATTAACGGACTTTCATCAGAAGTGGCCAAGACCAAAACCGACTTGGCAAGTCCGTCTTCTCCCAAAGTGTCTTCAACAAATTCTTTAGCCTCACGCCCACGCTCGCCAATCAACCCAATGACAGAAACATCAGAGTTGGTGTTTTTAGCCATCATCGACATTAATGTAGACTTCCCGACTCCGGAGCCGGCAAAAATACCCATACGTTGACCGCGACAGATGGTTAAAAAGGTGTTGACCGCCTTAACCCCCAAATCTACCTTGCCTTTTACACGGTCACGAAACTGTGCCGGCGGCGGTGAAGCCTTAATATAATATGGTTTTGAGCCTTTAATTAACGGGCCTTTACCGTCAATGGCCTCGCCAAAAGAATTAATTATTCTGCCAAGCCAACTGATGTGCGGATAAATAACCGGTGCCGCATTTTCAACCTCTACCCGACAGCCCAAACCGATGCCTTCCAACGAGCCATAGGGCATGAGTAATAATTTGTCTTCCTTAAAGCTGACAAGCTCACAGGGGACCTTGCGCCCGGAGGTGGTTTCTACATTACAACGGTCACCGATTGAAAGCTCCGTCCTGATGCCGCTCACCTCGATAAACAGCCCCTGAACTCCCGTTACTTCCCCGTAATAGGAACAGCTCGGCTGATCTTTAATCTCGGATATGATACTCTCTAGTAGTTGCGACACCTTTTTCTCCTCTGAAAAATATATCTTATTTGTAGCAGTATTTTTGTTTTTTTTCAGCGCAGATGTTACTTTATTCACATAATTGTTAATAATTATTAACAGAGGTGTTAAAAAAGTTAACAATTAAAAAAAATAACTATATGATTATGTCATATTTCAGTTTTAATTTTTGGGAGTTCTGGGATTATGCGCGTTTTACTTGTTGAAGATGATTATGCGGTTTCACAAAGTATTGAAACCATGCTCAAAAAAGAAGGCATGATTGTAGACACGACCGATTTGGGCGAAGACGGACTTGAAATCGGCAAGCTCTACGACTATGACATTATCATTTTGGATTTGATGTTGCCTGATATGAACGGGTATGAGGTGTTGAAAAACCTGCGTGCCGCTAAGGTTAATACACCGGTTTTGATTCTTTCCGGCTTGTCTGAGCCTGATAAAAAAGTTAAGGGCTTGGGCTATGGCGCCGATGACTATTTGACCAAACCTTTTGATAAATCTGAGCTTTTGGCCAGAATTCAAGCCGTTGTTCGTCGCTCTAAGGGACATTCAAACTCTATTATCCGTACCGGCGAGGTTGAGGTTAACCTTGACACGCAAACCGTTACCGTCGGAGATAAAGCTTTGCACCTGACCGGTAAAGAATATGGAATTATGGAACTGCTCTCTCTGCGCAAAGGTTCAACCTTGAACAAAGACCAGTTCTTGAACCACTTGTATGGCGGAATCGATGAGCCTGAGCTCAAAATTATTGACGTGTTTATTTGCAAATTGCGCAAAAAACTTGAAAAAGCATCAGGGGGTAAAAACTATATTGAAACCGTTTGGGGCAGAGGTTATGTTTTGCGCGATCCGGATGAAAAACAACCCGGAAAATAAATTAAAAATTAAAGGCTGCCAACCGGCAGCCTTTTTGTTTATCTTTATTACTTTTTGAAAAACTCTGAAACAACCGGTCGTTTTTCATATAGGCTGGCCGGTTTGACAAAGCTCGGCATGGCATCAACATCTACCTCTATCTTCTTTTCTTCAGGCAAAACTACCTTATTTAGAGCAACGGATTTAGCCTGATATAAACAATCAAACCCAGGAACTTTGTCATAAAAATCAGCTACGGCATCAAAAGTTTCATCTTTGCCAAGATATAAGAAACCTCCGTTGGTCTGAACTTTATAAATTTTATCTAAAATTTGATATTGAACCTGCGGGGTAAAAAAGCGCAACATATTACGACAGAAGATAACATCAAATTTTTCAGTTAAGGTCATTTCATCTAATATGTTGTAGCGTCTGAACTCTACCATATCCATCAGGTCATCATTTACAAACCATTGGTCTCTTTCTAAATGAAAATTATTGATAATCATCTCGGCGTTTAAGCCCATTTGGACCTCAAAAGAGCTGTATGCTCCCTTTTGCGCCTTGGCTATGGAAGCGGAAGACAAGTCTGTCCCGACAATGTCAATATCCCAATCAGCGGCGTTTAATAATTTGCGCTTAATGGCCATGGCTATTGAATAGGCTTCTTGTCCGGTTGAACAGCCCAAACTCCAGATACGAAGTTTTTTGGTCCCGCGATTGGCCTCTCGTAATGAGGGCAAAACAAATTCCTCAAAACGGCGAAAGACAACATAATCACGATAAAAATGCGTGTCTGACATGGCCAAGGCTTCTATTATTTGCCAGGTAAGGTTCTTTTGACCGAGTCTTAGTTCTGCCATAAGTTCTTCTACCGTGGCATAGTTATGCTCACGGATAAAGTTGGAGATTTTCTTATCTATGACATAATAGTCATCTTCAGAAAAATTCCACCCGACCGTTCGTGTCAATAATGAGAGCAAAAACTCAAAATCGTTTCTTTTCATAACAGAATCCTTATGCCAAATCCAAGATTGCCAGTTTGGAGGCAATAATTTCTTCATCAAAGGGTTTCATGATATAATCATCTGCTCCGCCTTGCAGCGCTTCTTTGATTTTATCAACGTCTATTAATGATGAACAAAACAAAATCTTGGGTTGTTTTATTTTTTTCTGATTACGTATTTTGTATAAAACATCAATCCCATCCATAACCGGCAGGCGCCAGTCAATGAAAATAAGATCAGGGGCCTCCATGTTAAACAGCTCAATGACCTCTTCTCCGTCTTCTGCCTCAAGTACCTTAAACCCCATATTGCCGAGAATTTTGCTTAAGACCATTCGGATAATCTTAGAGTCGTCCGCTATTAAACATGTTTTCATCTATAAAACCCTTATTGTTTTATCTGTAATCCAAAAGAACCATTTTTCAAAATCGCCACACTGTATTGCATATTTCTTAATAATTCCTTTAAATAAAACACCGGTGCATATTGTGCGACCTCATTTTCAACCCGACCAAAACAAATATCTTCAATCGCAGAAATCTTATCTTCTGCCAAAGACGGCGCATTAAGCGTTTGAATGAGCAACATATTTCCTTGTTGCTCTACGGCTATGGTTCCGCCTTTAACCATGGTGTCTGCCACAACCATTAGTCCTAATAAAAAAATTTTATTAAACTGATTATCTTGCAGTTTGAGGCTTAAATCTATCGGATAATTACGGGCGCCAACCGTTTTTAAATAAGCCAAGGCTGTCGATTTTACCATGTCGGCATTCTCAAGGTTGGCATTATTTAACCCAAAAGCCATTCGAAAAAACTTGAGCCTTGCCGATAAAACCTCAGAACTGGTCTTTAGAATAGACTTTATATCGTCCAAAAAATCCATATCTCCTTCTTCCAATAGTTCCACCGCATTGCACACGGCTCCGATATTGCCGATGATGTCATGGCTGATGCGTGTGCAGATAAGTTCGGATACATTGGTTAAAGGCTGATTTGTCATCTGTGTTCCTCTTAAATTGTTAAAAATTATAAATGTCCGTATTGATAAACTTTTGGTCTTCTCTAGACATTCTGGTATAGTCAAGCTCTCGAAGCATTGGGTCTTCCAGCACCAAAAAACCCGTAGATGCCTGCAAATAAGGCTTGTTGTCGCCTAAGCCCCAAATAACTTCATCTTTGTTGTCGGGTTCACCGTATTTTTGATTTATCTTCTTCCAAAAGTCATAAATTTTGATATTACGCAGATATTGCGCTTTGGCACTATTGCCGCGAATGGTGCCGGCCAAACTTTGATACATGACTTTATAAACCTTATTGTCCGTAAAATTGCTGGTAAATTTTACCTCAACTTCCTCTTGGGTATCATATTTGGCAAATTTTAAGGTTTCGGTATATTGGTGGTTGGCCTTTTTAGAAAGCTCTACCACACAAGATGCCAAACGTTCATAACCGACGACACCGTTGGCACGGCATTTTTCTTCATTGCGCCATTTGATAAAATTGGGAATCTCATATTTTTGCATGGTTTTCTTAAAACCGCGACGCATCATGGCGGCTTCAACCTGCGGCAAAGACATACGAAGCATTATGCCCGAAATATCAAATACCGATGCATTAGACCGCCCGATACGACGACGCGAGGTATCAACCAGTTTTTCGAGGCTGGTGCCTTCTTTATCATCTCCGGTGACGGCTTTTATCGGCGCTGTGTCTTTAAGTTTTTCAACCCAAGTACCGCTGACGTCAGGCACCGGGAGGCTCACTTCGGTCTTTTTGGGGGTTTCTTCCAAAAAAGTGTCTGCCAACCCCTGCCCCGGCTTGATTTGCGGTTTGTCTTTTTCATCTTGCGGCGCGGAGAGTTTTTCCCCGAATGCGTCTTCCGTTTCATCTTGGCCAAAGAAATTAAAATCTTCTGCCGGCATTATCGGCTTTTGTGCGGCTTTCGGGGCCGGAAGCATCTCAGTTATGACGGGCTGTACACCTTCTGCTCCGGCTTCTTCCGTATTCATCTGCTCTCGAAACAGGGCTAATTCTTCATCACTGCCCGCAAGCAAAGGGTCATATTCTTCGCTGGCAAAAGGCTTTGACGGCAAAAGCAACAGGCTGACAAACAGTAATGCGGCAGGCAGTTTCATTTCTTTTTATATCTCTTTTGTTGGTTTATCTGCTTTACTATAACGTTTTTTTTGCAATTTTCAAACCCTATGCTCTACTTATCAAATAACTTTTAAACTAGACTTTGGCAAATTATGCCTTTATAACCATAGCCACAAAGGAAAAAACATGAGCAATGCACAAATTCATATTATCGGCGCCGGTCTTGCCGGATGCGAAGCCGCTTGGCAACTGGCTAAACGCGGCATTAAGGTTTTAATTCATGAGATGAAGCCCCAAAAATTTTCTCCGGCACATAAATCTGATAATTTTGCCGAGTTGGTGTGCTCTAACTCTTTTCGCTCTGACGATTATAACAGCAGCGCCATCGGCCTTTTGCATCAGGAAATGCGGCTTGCCGGTTCTCTAATCTTGCAGTGCGGCGACAATACCAAAGTGCCGGCCGGCGGCGCTCTGGCCGTCGATCGTGATGAATTTGCCCGCCAGGTTTCGGAAAAAATTCGCTCTCACCCTTTAATTGACGTGGTTTGCGAAGAAATTACCGCTTTGCCGCCGCCTGACTTCGGCGAAGTGATTATTGCCACGGGGCCGCTCACCAGCGAAGCCTTGGCTCAAGATATTTTAAGCCATATTTCTCATCAGTCATTGTCTTTTTATGACGCCATTGCCCCCGTCGTCTATAAAGACAGCATTAATTTTGATATTGCGTGGTATCAATCGCGCTATGATAAAGGTGACAAATATGACTATATTAACTGCCCGCTCAACGAAGAAGAATATAACGCTTTTGTTGATGCCCTGTTAACCGGAGAAAAAGCCGAGTTTCATGATTTTGAAACGCCGAATTATTTTGACGGTTGTCTGCCGATAGAAGTTATGGCCGAAAGAGGCCGCCAAACCCTGCTCTTCGGCCCGATGAAACCGGTCGGCCTGACTAATCCGCATACCGGCAGCCGCGCTTATGCCGTGGTACAGCTGCGGCAAGACAACCGCGAAGACACTCTCCGTAATATTGTCGGTTTTCAAACCAAACTCAAACACGGCGAACAAAAAAGAATCTTTCGGATGATTCCCGGACTGGAAAATGCCGAATTTGCCAGACTTGGCGGTATTCATAAAAACACGTTTATCAAGAGCCCCTTACTTTTGGATTCTTATCTCTGCCTTAAAGACCGCCAAAATATTCGGTTTGCCGGACAAATCAGCGGCTGCGAAGGATATATCGAAAGTGCCGCTACCGGATTTTTGGCCGGATATTTTGCCGCTTGCAAAATTTTGGGCCAAAAGCCGATATTGCCCCCTAAAACCACGGCTTTCGGCGCCATGCTCTCGCATTTGATTGATGATACAAATATTGAAGACTTTCAGCCGATGAATATTAACTTCGGCCTGTTTCCGCCTTTGGAACCACAAGTTACCGCCAAGGGCAAAATCAGGCACATTAAAGGCTCTGAGCGCAAAGAGGCTTATGCCAAACGCGCCCTTAACGATATTCTTCCTTGGATTCAACAACTATGACAAATTTGCGCCGCAAACAAGCCAAAGATGAAAACTTTCCGGTTGCCTCTTTTTTAATAAAAAAAGAGCTCAGACCGCTTATTCAAGATTATTATAATCTGGCGCGATTTGCCGATGATATTGCCGATAATCCTCTGCTTTTGCCTCAGGAAAAACTCAGCCAACTCAGCGAATTGGAAGATGTTTTTCTCGGCCTTAAAGAGCCTAAAGACAAAAAAGGACAGGCTGCGCGTATTTTGCATGATGATTTTGTTAAAGAAAAACTTGATTTTTCTTTGGTAACCGACCTTTTTTGCGCCTTTCGCCGCGATAGTGAAAATGCCCTTTGTCAAACTTGGGCGCAGCTTATTGATTATTGTCGTTATTCTGCCGTGCCGGTCGGCCGCTTTATGTTGGCCGTCCATGATGAGAATCCGGCAACTTATTTGCCGGCAGCCACGCTTTGTACCGTGTTGCAGATTGTAAACCACTTGCAAGATATTAAATATGATTACACCTCTCTTAAACGAATCTACCTGCCCAAAGATTTAATGCTTGAGTTTAAGATTGAGCCGCAAGAACTCGGACTAAACAAAGAAACCGCAGAACTGCGCGCCCTGATTGTCTTTATTTGCGAACAACTGCAAGCCTTGCTGCTTGAAAGCTCTTTGCTCGTAAAAATTTTAAATAGCTTTCGCCTTAAGGCGGAAATTTGCGTTATCATTTCCTTAACCAATATTATGATAAAAAAGATATTAAAAGGGGATGTCTTAGAAAAAGATATCAAACTTTCCGCTTGGGATAAACTCTTGGGACTGCTATGCGGAATCGGCAAGGCTCTTGTTACCAGACGGAAAACTCTCCCAGGAAAAGGACTTTAGATGAATAATATTAAACAGATTGTAAAACGCTCGGGATCTTCTTTCTTTTGGGGCATTAGCTTATTGCCACGCGCTCAAAGAAACGCCATGTATACGCTCTATGCTTTTTTTCGGCATATTGACGATGTCGTCGACGGAAACTTAGAAATGGCCGAAAAGCTTGAAATTCTTAAAGCCTGGCGTGAAGAGATTGATAATATCTTTGATAAAAAAGCCCCTATAACCGATATCGGACGTCGTATTTATAAAAATTGTATGCGTTTTAAGTTACCTAAAGAAGAATTTATTCGTTTACTTGACAGCATGTCAATGGATCTCCCCGAGCCGATGCGCGCCCCCTCACTTGATGATTTGTATAAATATTGCGCCGGCGTGGCCGGTGTTCCGGGAAATTTGTCTTTGCGCGTGTTCGGATGCCAAGACGAAAATTTGATTAAAGAACTTTCGCTCAGCCTCGGCACGGCTTTGCAGCTCACCAATATTTTACGCGATATTAAAGAAGATGCCTTGGCCGGACGCGTCTATATTCCTAAAGAATTTTTGGAAAAAGCCGGTATTTTTTCCAATAATCCGGAAACGGTGATTATTGATAAAAACCTGGCCATTGCTCGTGAAGAATTAGCAAGAATTGCCGCAGAGAACTTTAATAAAGCCCAACAGCTTATTGAAAAACTTGATAAAAAGGTTAAAAGACCGGTTAACGTTATTGCCTGTCTTTATAAAAAATATTTTGACCTTATGCAAAAAAGAGGATGGGAAGTTATTTCTCCCAAGCCCAAAATAAGTCGTATGCATAAATTTGGATTAATTTTGAAAGCATTTTTTAAGTAGTCATGAGAAATAAAGTAAGAAAACAAAAATTCCACATCATCGGAAGCGGAATTGCCGGTTTGGCTTGCGCTAAATTTATTCGTCAAAAACATAAATCTGCGGAAATCGTGGTTTATGAAGCGGCTGCGCGCCCGGGCGGCAGATGTTACAGCTATTATGACAAAGTTTTGGACCATCAGCTTGACAGCGGCACGCATGTCAGTTTGGGCGTTAATAAAAGCATTAATCGCCTGATTGATAAGAAAAAATTTATCTATCGTATTAGTTTTTATGACAGCATACGCGGTAAAATTGCACGCAGTATCAGCCGTTTTAAGTCTCATCTGTTGGTCTCTATTTTCAACACGCCGGGACACGAAGTGGCGCGCTCGCTTATCAAGACCGTTTTCTGGAAACTTTTTCCCTTTACGATGTTTCAGAAGAAAATTTATTATTCACATAATGACCTCAGCCAAAGGCTGATTATCCCGTTGCTTAACTATGTCAGTCAGATTAAATATGGTTGGAAACTTTTAAAAGTTGAAGATAAAGGCGGTCATGTTACGAGGTTGATTTTTAATAATAATCGGTCGGTTGAAATCGGCGCGCGTGACGTGGTTATCAGCGCCTTAGATGCTCATAATTATTGCAAGATTTTCGGTGGTGAAGATTTTGACTATGAAGATATTATTAACATTCACTATCGCACCAGCGTTAAACTGACTTTGCCTGAAAACAAAAAAATGCTTGGCATCAGCAATGGTATGGCGCATTGGATTTTTATTAATAAAGACATTGTTTCTGCCACAATTTCGGCGGCCGGAAATTTGCATATAGATAAAGACGAATTAGCGCGTGAAGTGTGGAAAGAAATTTGCCATATTCGCGGTGTCGCGGCGGCTTTTATACCGCCGTACCGAGTTTTGCGCCACCGCAAAGTAACTTTGAAAATGGATTGGGCCAATAATAATAAAAGGCCGGAAAGTGCTACCACAAAATTTGACAACTTGTTTATTGCCGGTGACTGGACTTATAAAGACTTTCCCTGCTGTATGGAAGGCGCCGTGCTTTCTGCCAAGCGCGCTGCCAAATTATGTACCAAGAAGTTCTAATATTTCTTCTATCAAATTTTCTGTGCTGCGGCTGATGTCTTTGATTGATTTGTCAAGCATGTAGCAAGGTGTGGTCACAACCCGATTTTCCTCGTCAACACAGACTTCGGTCGAGTTTTTGGGCTCATGAATTGCGCCCATTTTTACAATGCCGGCGGCGACGTCTTTATCTGTTCCGATAGTGACTTTTACCTTGTGTTTTCCTAAGACTTTGGCAATAACGACCGGCGCAATACACATGGCCCCGATTACAAGGCCTTGTTGGTGGCTTTCTTCAATTGCACGGCGAACTTCCTCATGAATGTCACAATTTGGGCCTTTTTGAGCAAAATTGCTCCAATTGGTGGCAGCGCCGAATCCGCCGGGGAAGATGACGGCGTCAAAATCTTGCGCCTTAAATTCGCTCAGAGGCTTAACGGCACCACGAGCTATGCGCGCTGATTCTGCCAAAACATTGCGGTTGTCGGCATCTCCGGCAAGGGCTGTGGTTTCGCCGGTAAAATGGTCAACGGTTTTGGCTTGCCAACTGTTTGGGGCAAAGCATTGTGAAGTTGCTCCGGCTTTGTCTATGGCTAAAAGCGTGCAGACGGCTTCGTGGATTTCGGAACCGTCAAAAACGCCGCAGCCAGATAAAATAACCGCAAATTTTGGCATCTGATACATTAATTTTGCTCCTTTAACAATTTGTCTTTACAACCTAATATCATATATATTACATTAACAGTCAGCTTTAAACAATATTTTAGATTTATTCAGAATCAGGGTAGATATCTTATGCGCTCACAATTATCTGTTTTAGACAACGGTCTTCGGATTATTTCCAGCAGTCGTCCGGAAACCGAAACGGTTTCTGTCGGGATTTGGGTTAAAACCGGTTCTGCCTGCGAAACCCCCGAGATTAACGGTATTTCTCACTTTTTGGAACATATGGCTTTTAAGGGCACCACGACCCGTAGCGCTTTGGAAATTTCCGAAGAGATTGAAAATGTCGGCGGCTTTTTAAATGCCTATACCTCACGCGAGTTTACCTCTTTTTATGCAAAAATGCTGAAAGATGATTTGGCGCTCGCGGTTGATGTGTTGACCGATATTATTTGCAACTCAACTTTTCCCGATGAAGAAATTGTTAAAGAGCGAGAAGTGGTGGTTCAAGAAATTAAACAAACAATTGATGCGCCTGATGATATTATCTTTGACTATTTTCAAGAATCTGCCTTTGCCAATCAGGCTGTCGGCCGCACGATTTTAGGACCGGTAGAAAAAGTTCGGGCTTTTACGCGCGACACGCTTAATGGTTATTTGCAAAGCAATTATGCCGCCGAAAATATGATTATTTGCGCCGTCGGAAATTTGGACCACCAAAACCTGGTTAATATGATTAAGCAGAGAATGGCCAATTTTCGCGCAAAGGTAAATTTTGTTCACGAGGCGCAAATTTATAACGGCGGGTTCTTTGCTCAAAAACGCGATATTGAACAAGCTCATGTGATTTTGGGGTTTCCCGGATTTGATTATGCCTCTGACAAATATTATCCGAATATGTTGTTTTCAACGTTGTTTGGCGGCGGCATGTCTTCCAGATTGTTTCAGGAAATCAGAGAAAAACGCGGCTTGGTTTATTCTGTTTACAGTTTTGCCAATTCGCATACAAAGAGCGGTCTGAACGGTATTTATGCCGGTACCACCAAAGACGAGCTGCAACAACTGATGCCGGTGGTTATTGATGAAATCAATAAAGTCAGAAACGACAAAGTCAGCCCCAAAGAGCTGCAACGCGCTAAGACCCAACTCAAAGCCAGTCTGCTGATGTCTTTGGAAAGCTCGTCTTCAACATCAGAGGTTTTGGCCAGACAAATGCTGTTGTTCGGACGCGTGATTCCGATAGATGAAATGATTGACATGATTGAACGCGTTTCTCTTGACGATATTTTGGATACGGCTCAAGTTATTTTTTCTGCCAAACCGACTTATACCTTGCTCGGGTCTTTGGGTCAGTTTATGAGCTATGAAGAAATCTGCAAACTTTTGAAAGCCTAAGCCATGGAAGTTGTTTTGGCAGAACCCAGAGGTTTTTGCGCCGGTGTTATTCGGGCGATTTCTTTGGTGCGGCAGGCTTTGCAAAAATATGGTGCGCCGGTTTATGTGCGCCATGAGATTGTGCATAATAAGCATGTGATTGATGAGCTTAAAAAAGCCGGAGCCGTTTTTATTGAAGATTTGAGCGAAATCAAAGATTGTTCCAGGCCGCTTATATTTTCGGCACACGGGGTTCCGGAAAGCGTGGCCGAAGTGGCGCAAGACATGGGGCTTATTGTTATTGACGCTACCTGCCCTTTGGTGGCAAAGGTGCATAAACAAATTAAGAAGTTTGCGCTTAAAAACATTCCGATTATTGTCATCGGCAAAGCCGGACATCCCGAAATTGTCGGTACGGCCGGACAAGTGAGCGCCGATTATCCGCTAACGATTATCAGCTCGTTAGAGGATGCAAAAAAACTTGAATTTGATAATAATCAAGAAATCGGCGTGGTGACACAAACAACTCTTTCGGTTGATGATACCAAAGAAATTTTTGACTATTTGCAACAAAGGTTTATTAACTTGGCCAAAATGAGTGCCAGTGATATTTGTTATGCCACGACCAATCGGCAAAAAGCAGTTAAAGCCTTGGCGCAAGAGGTTGACACGGTCTTGATTATCGGCTCGGCAAATTCTTCAAACTCAAAACAACTTAAAGAAACCGCTTTGAAAGCCGGCGCAGCCCAAGCCTTGTTGATTGATGATGCCTCAGATTTGGACTGGAACAAACTGAATAATTGTGCTAAAATCGGAATAAGCGCCGGTGCTTCGGCTCCGGAATATCTGGTGGAGGAACTGCTGGAGAATTTGTCAAAACGTTATGACAATATTAAGATTCATAAGCTTATAATTGCCGAAGAAAAGGTCAGTTTTAAGATTTGAATCAATTAAGGAGGCCGCCATGTCACGCGCCGAAGATATTTTTCAAAAGCTGGTATATTTCGGTGAAGATGCCATTGATGAATTTATTATCAATCAACAAACCGAAGAGCTTTTTTTTTACTTTAAACAGGCGGTTTCTACCGGAAAAAATTTTACCACCTTGCACCGTGATGACCGCAAAAATTTGGCCAAAGCCATTTCAGGTTTCGGAAACTCGGAAGGCGGCGTTGTGATTTGGGGCGTTGAATGTTCCAGAGATATTGAAATCGGCGATGTCGCAAAAGCAAAAGTTAAGGTGCAAAACGTGCATCGCTTTTTAAGCTGGCTTGAAAACGCCATTTCGGGTTGTACCATTCCGAGCCACAATAAGGTGCGCAACCATATTATCAGTGTTGATGAAAACGGCGACGGCTTTATTGCGACCTATATTCCCAAAAGCGAGCTTGCCCCTTTAATGACCACAACCAACAGCACAATTTATATTCGCTCCGGCTCAAATAACGTGCCGGCGCCTTATGCGGTCATTGCCGGAATGTTCGGACGTCGGCCGCAACCCAATATTGACTTGCAACTTGGCAAAAAGCTGCTCGAAGTTTTGGAAAACACCGACGAAGATATGCTCTACCCCAACAGCATTGATAACCCGCCGGAAGAATATGTTAAAATCAACTTTGCCTTGCAGGCGGAAAATAACAGCAATGTTATTGCCCGTGAGGTTTATTTGTCTTGCCGTACCTTAAATTATGGCGGTGAATATAATAAAGTGCGCTTTTTGAATTATAATCAAATGGATTCTATCCCAGGGGTTGAGGGGCAGCTTAATTTGATTACCCGCCCCGAACTGAGATTGCCGCCGCGCGGGGTGTTGCGCTTTGCCAATATTGATATTATTTTATCCCCTTATATTGAAGAAGACTTTTTGCTTGAAGGCGTTATCGGTGCCGAAAGCAGCGCTCCGAAAGATTTTAGAATCTATATTCCGAAAAACAAGTTGCGCTCTTTTGTTGCAAAAGCTCTGCGCCGCGAAGATGAGGCGGATTTGTTGCTTAATGAATTTTTTACGGATTTTTTCAGAAGTGAGTTTTAATGTTAAGAGTTGAGATTTATACCGACGGTGCATGCTCCGGCAACCCCGGCCCCGGAGGCTGGGGCGTTATTTTACGCCACAAAGATATTGAAAAAGAATTAAGCGGCGGCGCTCCCGAAACAACCAATAATCGGATGGAGCTGACAGCCGTTATCGAGGCCTTGCGTGCGCTTAAAAAGCCTTGCCAAATTACGCTTTATACCGACAGCCGCTATGTTATGGACGGTATGACCAAATGGTTGGCTCATTGGAAACAAAATAATTGGAAAACCGCCAACAAAAAATCTGCCGTTAAAAATGTCGACCTTTGGCAGGAGCTTGATGCCTTGGTACAAAAATATGACATTAAATGGGTGTGGGTTAAAGGCCACAACGGTCATGCGGAAAATGAAAGAGTTGATGAACTGGCTCGCGGTGAATGTGAAAAATATAAATCAGCTTAGATTTTTATCATGTTATATCTGCAAACAACTTGAAGATTGAAAGCTCTTGCTTTCCGAGTCGGCGTGCAAAAATCAGAAAAACGACAAATAAATTTAATCTTGCTTGGCGAATCAACCCCAAGAAAATCCGCGAGAAAAATCAATTGTAACAAAAATTTAACAAAATTTTATTTGGCGAAATAGACATAATAGACTATATTATAATCAGTTTTGGACGAAACCATAACGGTAAAAAAAATGAACGAGAATAAGTTTTTTACAATTGAAGAATACATTGAAGACTGTATTCAAAATAATTCTTCTCTTGGAAGAATGCCTCAAGTCAAAGTGCAGGTCAAAGGTGAGACCATTTTCTTTGACGGTGACCTGCTGATTGACGGTAATAAGGTGATTTCCAACCTTGACTGGAGCGCGGTTAAAGCAAAATCAGCCAAAGTCATTAATAACGCGGTGAGTGATTATGCCAAGTTGCCGCAATGCCTAAACGGTCTGCGCGGTGATGAAACTCTGCCTCTGCCGCAAAATGTTTCAGCCTTTTTAAGCAAAAACGCCTGTGAGCGCTTCTCGGAGACCCCAGGCGGGTTTAAGGTTAAGGGAAACCTTCATTTGTTTGAGTTTCCGACTTTGGACTTGAGCTCGGTTGAGGTGGAAAACTGCTTGTTGCTGCGCTCTGACAAAAAAGTTGAGTTCTGCAAACTGCCGAAAGCCAAAAAAATTATGGGAATTAATCCGCAACAAGTTGTTCTGCCTCAGGGCAGAATAATCGCTTTTAAAGAGCTGAAAGAAAAAGGCTTTGGACAAGAAACCTGCAAAAAGCTCGGTATTAAAGAACCGAAAATCTTTGAAAAAATTATTGCCAGCGTTAAAAGCACTTTAGGCTTTTAGAGCATTTGTCATACGGCTTCACGTAAAATGTCGTTTAGGTCTTTTTCGGTCAAAATCTCGGGCAAGACCAAGCCATCAGGGACTTTTGGGCTGAAAATAACATAAAAAGGCAAGCCTTTGCGACCGAATTTTTCCATAAAGTCTAATACTTCTTGATTATAATCCGTCCAATCAATCTCTATAAGTTCAACATTCAAACGCTGTATATAGCCTTTTACGGCATCATTATTTAAGACCGTAAACTCATTGTAGCGGCAAGTTAAACACCAATCTGCCCCAATGGTGACAAAAACGGTTTTGCCTGCCGCCACCTGATTTTTGATATAGTCATATTGAAGCTCTGTCGAGGTGGTTTGCGCCGTAATTTGTTGATGTTTGCGAAATGAAAAAGCGGCATCAGCCCCAGATAACAGCACAAAAAGCCCTAAGATGCAGATAAAGAGGCGCGCCAGAAAACGGCGGGCTTTGGATTTGTTTTCTGTGGTTTCGGGAATATCTTCAAGCTTGTCATAGGTTTGACGACGAAACCATAAAACAAACCAAATCAGCAATAAATAAAGGCTTTGACGCACAGCTGCCCAAATACCGCTTTGTGAGGCAAAAACAGATAACAACCACAGCAAAGTTATCAGCAAAAGTCCCAACATCAGGCGCTCTAATTTTTGTTGCCAGGCTCCGGGCTTGGGCATTAACAATACGACATCAGGCCAGAGGCAAATAAGCAAATAAGGCAAAGACAACCCCAAAGCAACGGCTGACAAAATAATGACAATATCCAGATAGCTTCCGGCTAAGGCAAAACCTACCACAGTGCCGAGATAAGGCGCCGTACATGGGGTGGAAAGCAACACCACAAAAATGCCGCCACAGAGCCAGAAAAGGTTCTCTTGACGGGTGGATTGCTTTTGCAATTTTGGGGGCAAGCTCAAGCGGGTAATCCCTTTGATTTGGGTTATGAACAAAACCAACACCAGCATCATAAACACCAAAAACAACGGGTTTTGAAACTGCATACCCCAGCCTATTGACATACCTATAAACTTAAGCAAGCACAACAGCAAAATTATTAAGGCAAAACCGATGTAAATTCCTAAAGCACTTAGGGCAAAGCTGCGTTTTACTCTGCTTTCATTACTGCCGCCAAAGGCACTTAAGCCCATCAGCTTTAATGAAAGCGCCGGAAAAACACAAGGCATAAAGTTGAGCAGAAAACCGCCCAAAAGCGCCAACAAAACCAAGCCTAAAGACAAAACCGGACGCAAGGTGTCAAAACCGGAGGCGGCTTCGGCCGTATAAGTATTGCGCAAAGAATTAAATTTGCCGAGTTTGGCGGTTATGGTAAAATCTTTTCCGCTCAGCTTGGCAGCGGGGTCTTTGGCATAAAAGCGCGCCACGATACGACGGCCGTCAATGGTGATTTTTGGCGCGGAAAGCTCTATTTTTTCTGCAGTCTCGGCAAAAATCGAAAATTCTGACAAAGAGGTATCAATATCAATGGTTACCCTTAAAACTTCAGGGGAATTTTTTTCTTGCGGGATGTCTACCACCACGCTTTGAATCTTGATGTCGTCATCTGTTTTTGGGGGCAATAAATTAAACTCGGTCGTAATATAATTATTTACGGCCGAAGGCTCCGCAACCCCCGAGGCGAGTGTCAGCTCCAAATCAAGTTTTGTCGGCAGGCAAGATGAAAAATCACAAAGCTCGGTTTGCAGGTGCGCCTTAAGCTTAAGAGGTTTATTTTTATCTGCCGCTTCAAGCTCTATGGGGATGAGAAGAGACTTGGCATAGGCGGTATAATCAGCCTCGCCGTGATACAGACGTGTCGGCAGAGGCCAATATATTTTGGCATCGGCCAAATTTTCAGAGGCTAAAAAATCTATTTGCGGCTTTGTATGAGATTTTCCCTCTTGAGCCCAGATAAATTTATCTTTCGGAAGTTTCAGCTCTATGCCTGCTTTTAATTTTGCTTTGGTTCCAAGAGCGGAATCTGCTGCCAGCAAACGTGCTTTAAGGCCGTCTTTTTCTTGCCAGGCTCCGATACCGTCTCGGCCAGTGAACGGGTCATCATAGACCAAGCCATAGAAAGGAAGTTTGCGCCATTCAAGCTTTTTAACATGTTGTTTTAATTGGCCGAAATGGCTGTTGTCTTGGGCTTTTTCGCGCTCAATTTTAGCCTCGATGGCCTCAATGTCACGCTTATCATAACTGTAAGAGAGCACCTTTTTAAAATCATTAATCACCACAAGCTCCGGCGAATCAATGTAGTCGCCGACATCTTTAGAATCTATATCTGCATCCTCAACGATTAACGGCGGCGGCTCCGGCACAAGCATGTCGGCCATAATTTTGTTATAGAGATTTTTAAAATAACGATAAGCACGCAACCTGCCCTTAATGCTGTCGGCCTTGTCATAAACTTCTTGCGGAGCGGCGGCCGGATACATTTCTCTGACAATCGGCGTTAAATCTGCCGAATCGAGTGCGGCCCCGGGGTATTTTTTATCAATCTCGTCATAGTAGTTATATAGATAGAGCAGTTGCCCTAAAAAGGGCGCTTCTTTGGCAATATATTCTTCTTGTGTCGGCACATGCTCCTCGGCTGCCAAAGCCTTTGGAACTTGCAGTAAGAAAATGCTCAAAAAAATATATTTAACAAAATTTTTTATCATTTTATGCCGATTAGTATAAAATATATTTTTAAAATAGCTGATTTTGTGCTAGAATACAAGAATGAAGTGAACTATATAACAATTATCGGAGCTTGATAATGGTGCAGATGGAAAATGGTTATTTAACCGGAAAATGTCTGGTTGCTATGCCCCAAATGGA
>CALXWF010000048.1 GCA_944392285.1 uncultured Alphaproteobacteria bacterium
TTAAAAATACCAAGATAAATCATCACGCCAATATCTTCGCTGTTTATATTTTCAAGGCGAGTTGCAGGAACGGTGAGCAGCATAAAAGGTACAATCATAACGACGCCGACCAATGCCATGGCAGCAACCAATTTCCAATGCTGTCGTAAAATATCTCCTTGCCGTTTAAAAGTTTTAATTGCAAAAGGAAGCATGATAATGCTTGCCGTAAGCCACCTGCCGAAAGCAAATTCAAAAGGCATGAGCTCTGTCGCAAAATAATTGGCAATAATCAGATTCAGGCTCCAAAAAATTATGGCCGCCACTGCCAAAAATAACCATTACGAACTACGTTATGCATATTAACCCCTGTCTGATAAATATCTTGCATGTAACATAAGTATCTTTTTGCAATTTTAAAGACAAAAAGCCCGAGGAAGTTCTCGGACTTTTGGGTTACCACAAAAGGATGGCTGCGATTACGGCGTTTAAAATGGCCAGTCTTATAATGGTTTGCTCTGGATAATGTGTGGGAATATGAAAATGTTTTTTTGCCACATTTGGATACTCTTTTGCCCATTTTATCCAACTTTGCACATGCCTATAATTTTTTAAGCACATAAAAAAGGCACTTCCGGAAATGGTGTTAATCAGGCAAATCAAGATAATGGCATAAACATCTGATACAAACCCGAGCAGTATATAAAATCCAATGGTAAAGATTGCCAAAAAAATACTGCAGAACATCATCACCTTCAGACGGCGTTGTCTTAAACTTATAAGCTTTTTCAAATTTTCCATATTACATAATTTTTAAGATTAATAATATTTTGTTTGTATTAATCATAGTTCTAAAAAAAATATTTGTCTATAGTTTTTTGTCTAGACATTGCGCCTTATTTATTGTATAACCAGAAAAAATAAAATTTTTATGTAAAACAAATTACTATGGAACCATTTATACACAAACTTGCCGATGTTCAAAGTGAGCATATTGGCGAAGACACAAAGATTTGGCAGTTTTCAACGGTATTAAAAGATGCTGTTATTGGCAAAAATTGTAACATTTGCGCCAATGTTTTTATTGAAAACGATGTCAAAGTCGGAGACAACGTCACGGTCAAATGCGGTGTTCAGCTGTGGGACGGCATTACCTTGGAAGATAATGTTTTTGTCGGGCCGAATGTTACTTTTACCAATGATAAACACCCGCGCTCAAAGGTCTATCCTGACAAATTTTGGCGGACGACGGTCAAAAAAGGCGCCTCAATCGGAGGCAACGCCACGATTTGCCCCGGAGTTACCATAGGTGAGGGGGCAATGGTGGGAGCCGGTGCGGTTGTAACCAAAGATGTTCCGCCTTTTGTAACGGTCGTCGGCAATCCGGCAAAAGTTATCGGAATAGCTCCAAATAAAAAAACGTTCTCATAAGTGAGAACGTTTTTTTATAAAGATTATGCCTTTTAGTAAGAACGAGCATAAATTACATCAAGCGTTGCACCTGATTTTCCGGTTAACAGACATTCTCCTTCGGTTCCGCTTTGGTCAAACGGAATACAACGAATGGTAATTTTCATGGCTTTGAGTAATTCTTCGCTGTTTGGGTCTTGGCACCATTTGCCGCGAACAAAAGCAACTTTACCTTGCTTACCGTCCTCAATCCAAACGTTAGATTCTCCGAAATATTTAACAAAATCCTCATGGGTTGTAATATCCGTGCGAACGTTCATGTCTTGGCGAGCTTTGGCTTTTTCAAACATTTGTTTTTGGATGTTTTCCAAACGTGAGCCGATTGTTGCAACAAAAGCGGAGGCCTCGGCGATTTCCTTACCTTCAGGAGTCAAGACTTTCAAGCGTTCTTTAACCATTACTTTATGCGCTTCAACATCTCTCATGCCGATTTCGCAAATAACCGGCGCGCCTTTACGTGTCCACTCCCAGAATTTATCAACACTCTTGCGGTCGCGCTTGTCGATTTTGCAACGAATTTTTTCGCCGAAAGCAGTTTTTGCAGAAATTTCTTTTTGCAAGTCTGAAATATATTGCATAACGGTTGCTTCATCTTCAACATTTTTAATAACCGGAACAAACACAACCTGATAAGGTGCAATCCGCGGCGGAACAACCATGCCCTCATCATCGGCATGGGTCATAATAACGCCGCCGATAAGACGAGTTGAAACACCCCAAGAAGTCGTATAAGCATATTCGGGTTGGTTATTGGCATTAATAAAGGAGATGTTGGCTGATTTTGCAAAGTTCTGTCCTAAGAAATGCGATGTTCCGGCTTGCAGAGCTTTACCGTCTTGCATCATGGCTTCAATACAATATGTATCAACCGCACCAGGGAATTTTTCGTGTTCGGGTTTACGACCGGCAATAACCGGTGTTGCCAAAGCATTTTCAACCACATCTTTATAGACATGCAGCATTTTAATTGTTTCTTCTTCGGCTTCTTTAGCAGTTGCATGAGCCGTATGCCCTTCCTGCCACAAAAACTCTCTGGTTCTAAGGAACAAGCGGGGGCGCATTTCCCAGCGAACGACGTTTGCCCATTGATTAATCAAAACCGGCAAGTCACGATAAGATTTAATCCATTTAGAAAAAGAATCAGCAATAATTGCTTCCGAAGTCGGGCGCACGATAAGCGGTTCTTCGAGCTTTGAATCAGGAACGAGTTTCCCGTCTTTCATGCTCAGGCGTGAATGAGTAACCACGGCCATTTCTTTAGCAAAGCCGTCAACATGTTCAGCCTCTTTTTGGAAAAAAGAAAGTGGAATAAACATCGGAAAATAGCAGTTTTCGTGATCGGTTTCTCTAAATTTGACATCAAAAATATCACGGATTCTTTCCCAAATTCCGTATCCCCAAGGTTTAATGACCATGCAGCCCGGAGAAGAAGAGTTTTCGGCCATATCAGCTTCAGAGATAACATTTTGGTACCATTCGGGATAATTCCCGGCTCGAGTGTTTTTCAAAGACATTTCAATTTTCCTTTAATATCGCAATTAAAAATCCGCCGCCCCAATGCGGCAGATAACGCCCCAACTTAACAGAGTTTTTTTGATTTGTGAAGTATCAAAACGACAATATATTTCAAAAAAAGAGTATATAAAATGAAAAGCACTTGCTAAAATTCACAATTTTGAATATACCATAAGTATAACTAAGCTCTGTGGGGTAAGAAATTTCTTGCCGGATAATTGTTTCGACCATAGCACACAAAGTCAGGAAACAGTCTACCACATCAACGTAGTTATATCGGATTAACCTGTAATTATAAAGGATATGCGTTATGGCAACAGGAACAGTTAAATGGTTTAATAACAGAAAAGGCTATGGCTTTATTACCCCAGATGAAGGCGGTTCAGATGTGTTTGTTCACATTTCTGCCGTACAAAAAGCCGGCTTAAAGACACTCAAAGACGGCACCAAAATTAGCTATGAGCTGATGACCGAAAGAGGCAAAACCGTTGCCGGAGACTTAAAACTGGCTTAGTGAAGAACTATTTTGGTTTTTTGCAGAATCCCCGCCCAAAAGCGGGGATTCTTTATTGCTTGCAATGAGTATTAATGGTTGCTTTTATAAGCAATTTGTATATAATAAAGAAAAATTAAAAGAGCAAAACCGGAGTAAGAATAATGGATATACAAGAAGCGATTCGTCTTTTGGAAGCAGGCCGCTTGGAAGATTTAGATCTTGATGTTCTTTGGGAAATTGAGGAGGCTTTGGCCACAGGCCTTGGAAGTCAAGGCTATTATATACAGTTTAAGAATATCGTAAGCGGGCAGAATCCAAAATTTCCGGCTTTTGTGCAAGCGCCGTTGGCTGAGCGTTCTTTGGCTTTCAAACAAGTGGCGGAAGCTAATGTTAAAGCCTTAAAAGGCATAGAAAAAGAGGTAAATCTTTTTGCCACAGATGATAAAGGGAATATTAAGAACCCCGAAGCTGAAGCTGTCTTTAATTTTTACCGCCAAGTCCAAATCGAAAATAAATCCCATGCCGACAAAGTAACATCTGAAGATTTTTTCCGCAATCTGAATGCAATGGCAGTCTTAGATGCACATGAGAAGATATATTTAACCCCGCGTTTTGCCGAGTTTAGCAAGGAAGAACAAATTAAAGCCTATGAAAATGCCTTACTTATGAGCCTGCAGGAAACGGCATTTATCTTGGCCTCTAACCAAGAAATTGAAGACCGAGAGGTCGGTACGGCAAAAGAGATAAAGCCGCGCACGATTGAAGATAAACTCTCTCAAATAATGTCAGGAGAAGAGGGAAGCAAACTAAAAATCAGCAACCGCAATCTTATCGGCACCTTAAGTGCGGGGATGAATCGTTTGCGCAATTCGGCGCGCCGCCTGTCTGTCATGACAGATGAAAACCACCTGACAAACGAAATCAAGGCCGTAGATATCCAATTTATTCGCAGCTATCCGGATAACTATCCGGCCATGAAACCTCTGAGCCGCGGTATGGGGGTATCTTTTATTGCCGGGCCGGTCGGCAGAAGCTCATACGGAGCATGGAAAATTAGCTCAGCCTTGCATAAAGAAACGGGTATTATTCAAAAGGATAATCTCTTTTCTTATATTCGCAAACAACCGAGTTTCTTAAAAATATTAGGGCACAAGCTGGCTAAATCAATTTCACAAGTAATAACAACAATCCTTTGTGCCAAAGAAGCCGGCATGATTAATGATACGGTTGCACGCAACTGGAAATCTTTTTCCAATCTGTTAAAGCCTCGTTCAAACAGTGTATCGGCACAAAGAATAGAGGCGCGCTTTAACACGACTTTAGCCTCCATAAATGCCAAGACAGAATTTGCTGTTGCACAAGAAGATGTGAAAAAAACGACATCTTTACTAAAAGAAATAGCCAGAAGCCGTATAGGTCAAATGTTTTGCAAAGATAAGTCTACATCAGCGCAAAAATTGCAGACAGGCAAAACTGCCGAACGAGAATAAAGATAGCAAGAACCTATCCCCGGAATAAGCTTACGCTGATAATTATTTTTTTATTCTCTCTCCCTTGATGGGGAGGACATCTCCTTTTTATTTTCCCTCCCTTTATGACGGGGGAGGACATCTCCTTTTTATTTTCCCTCCCTTTATGACGGGGGAGAACATCTCCTTTTTATTTTCCCTCCCTTTATGACGGGGGAGAACATCTCCTTTTTATTTTCCCTCCCCCTTGACGGGGGAGGGTTAGGGTGGGGGTGATTTTCTTTCTTGTCATTCCAAAGGCCAGTCCCAACTCTCTATACTGTCATCCTGAAGGTCACACCCTGCGGGCTGTGACACATTCAGGATCCATAACCCCTGCGAAGCAGACAAAATAACATAAAGAGACCCTGAAACGAGTTCAGGGTG
>CALXWF010000049.1 GCA_944392285.1 uncultured Alphaproteobacteria bacterium
TTAACATCTGTAAAAATTGAAAGTTATGAAGCTAATCTAAGCAGATTATATATGGCTAAAGCCCCTCTTGAAGATAGATTAAAGGCTCCCAAAATTTCTAAACAAGATTCTGTTGCACAAAAAGAATTGTGGAGTGATAAATTGCCTTTTAATCCACAGCTTGGGTACTGTAATCCCGTTATTGTGCTGACAGACAGAGGTACCTCCTCTAACGCAGAGGCTACCTGTATGCGAATGAAAGCAAACCCTTATGTACGTTTTGCCGGAGAAAATACATCGGGTTGTATCCAGTATACACCGGCGGCAACCGGAACAACGGCTATTCCCCTGCCGGGCGGGATAAGAGTTGCAATACCTGTTGATGGCGCCAGTTCTGCCTTTGGAGAAAGGGTTGAAGGAATTGGATATAAGCCTGATTACCCAACAGAACGCGGAAAAAACGCATTATTTGAAACTCTGAATAATTTTGAAACCATAAGACAAGATATCATCGAACATCTTCCCGAAGAAAGAAAAGGGAGCTATTCTTTTGGGCGCGACCCGTATATTGATGAGTTGACAAAACGAAACTTGGAAGTCGTGCGCGATAATCCGGAGCTGCAAAATGCGGTGCAAAGATTGTCAAACCTAACGAAACATATCCCCCAACAGAGCCTTTCTAATAACTTGAGCAAAGGGAACTCGTTATAAAATTCCTTCGAGAAAATCTAAAAATTATAAAGGTGAAGAATTTTATACGGCTTTGATTAAGACTCTGGCGGCGGCTCGCGCCTCTTCGGTAATTTTTTCTCCGGCCAGCATGCGGGCGATTTCTTCACATTTTTCTTCCGGCGAAAGGCGGCAAACTTGTGTGGTGGTCACATTATCAACCGTTGATTTGCTGACTTTGTAATGATTGTTGCCTTTTGAGGCTACTTGCGGTGAATGGGTGACGACCAAAACCTGAACTTGTTGTGCCAGACGCGCCAAGCGTTCGCCGACAGCCTCGGCCGTGGCCCCGCCGACACCGGCATCAACCTCGTCAAAAATCATGGTATCTACCTCCGAAGTCGCAGCCAAATTTACTTTTAAGGCAAGCATAAAACGTGCCAACTCCCCACCCGAGGCGATTTTGTTTATGGGGCCTTGTGGCGAATTGGGATTGGTGGCAACCGTAAATGAAACATCATCAAAACCTTTTTCAGACCAACCGCTTTCATCTTTTTGGCTGATTTGGGTGATGAAACGCGCTTTTTCCATTTTAAGCGGCGGAAGCTCTGCCATAACCGCGGCGTCCAGTTTCAGAGCGGCGGCTTTGCGTGCCGCACTTAATTCCGTGGCTGCCGTAATATAGGCGAGTTTGGCAGTTTCCTCCTTTTGGCGCAAGCTGTCTAACCCGTCTTCACCAAGCTCAATGGCTGAGAGTTTGGCCTGCATTTCGGCCAAGACCTGAGGCAAATCATCTATCGCAACCTGATGCTTGCGGGCTAGGCTGCGCAGAGCAAAAAGTCTGGTTTCAATATTTTCAAGCTCGCCGGTATCCGCACTAATGTCTGATGAGGCTTCTTCTATACGGTTGAGTGCCTCAGATGTGTTAATTTGTGCTTGTTCAAGCGTGTCTATAATCTCGGCATATTTGCCTTCTACCATGCCATCTGCTCTGGAAACGGCAGTCTGCGCCCGACGCAGGGCTTCCGCAACATCTGCCTGATTGGTCAGCAAGGCATAAGCCTGACTCAAATTTTCAATAATTTTTTCAGAATTCATCAGCTCAAGACGGCGTTTGGAAAGCTCTTCCTCCTCACCTTGGGTCGGAGAGAGTTTTTGCAGCTCTTCTACCCAATGGCGCAAATTTTCTTCTTCCGTTTTGGCCTTGGTCAAATTTTCTTCAGCCTCAAGGCGTTGGCGGCGCGCAGAAGTAAAGTCTTGATAAGCCTTTGCGGCAGCGGCCAAAAGCTGGTCATAAGCCCCGTAAGAATCTAACACGCTCCGATGATTGGCCGGATTCAAAAGGCCCTGATTGTCAAACTGGCCATGAACTTCTACCAAATAACGCCCGATTTCTTTTAAAAATTTGGCGGTTACGGCTTGGTCATTGATAAAAATCTTGCCTTTGCCGTCGCGGCTTAGGCTGCGTTTGACAATAATCTCATCCTCTGATTCAATGTCATATTCTTGCAAAAGCTCATATATCGGATGCTTGCGGTCGGCAAAATGAAAAGCGGCGGTAACGGTTAATTTGTCTTCTCCATGGCGAATCAATGATGTTTCCGCCCGATTGCCGGTGACTAAACCTAAGGCATCAAGCAAGATGGATTTTCCGGCGCCGGTTTCTCCCGTCAAAACGCTGAGGCCGGGGCCGAAATCAAGCTCCAGCTTGTCTATTAACACGACATTGCGAATTGAGAGATTTTGCAGCATTGGGCTTGGAATCCTACTTTTTGCTCAGTTTTAAGGCTTTTTTATACCAAGGGCTTTGCGGATAATTGTAGCCCAAAACTTTTAGGGCATCTTGCGCTTCTTTGTTTAAGCCCAAAAGTTTGTATATTTCAACTTGACGGTACAGAGCCTCTTCAATATGCGACGTGGTTTGATAGTTGTTGACAACCACCGAAAACCGATTAAGCGCCGAAAGATAGTTCTTTTGCCCTAAATAATAACGACCGACCTCCATCTCTTTGCCGGCCAAGTGGTCATTAACAAGCTCAATCTTAAATTCAGCATCTTGCGCATATTGGGTGTTGGGAAAACGCACAATTACCTGATACAGCGCATTTAAGGCTTTTTCCGTATTTGATTGGTCTCTATCAACCCCGGTGATTTGCTCATAGTAGCACAAAGCCTTCAAATAATAGGCGTAGGCAATGTCTTTGTTGCCGGGATGAAATTTGATAAAACGATCAAGACTGATAATTGCATCATCGTATTTTTGGTCACGATAATAGGCATAGGCCCCCATCAATTTGGCTTTGGTCGCCCATTTGGAATAGGGATGCTCCAACTCAACTTTTTCAAAAGTTTGGGCGGCTTTGACATAAGATGTTTTTTCCAAAAGCTCAAAGGCTTCATTATACAGAGCTTCAGCCGTTTTGGGCTCGGCAGGCTTTTCAGGCGTCGAGGAACAGGCCGCCAGCAAAAGGGGAATGGCCAGAAATAAACCGATAAAATGCAACTTTTTCATAAATTTTACCTTAAACAATTTCATAATTGGCAGGGTCTGCAAACAATTTTTTTAATAACTCATTGGTGTGATAATGTCCAGTATGGAAAGCAGAAAGCGCACCGATTATCTGATAGCCGGAGGTATATAAATCTCCAATAGCGTCTAAAACCTTGTGTTTGACACATTCTGCTTCTACTCTGAAGCCTTCAGGGTTAAGCAAAGTATCTCCGTCTAAAACAACCGCATTTTCCAGACTGCCGCCCTTGATTAAACCAATGGATTTTAAATAATCAACCGCGGATTTTTCGCAAAATGTACGCGCCGGCGAAATATCTGAGGCAAAAAGCGCCGGATTAACCTCGGCCTCAAAGACTTGATGACCAACCACGGCAGAGGGAAAATCTATATCAAATTTTATTTGCAAACCTGCCTCTGAGGGGGCTAAGCTGATGTGATTGCCTTTATCATCGGTGATAGCAACCTCGCGCAAGACTTTCAGTCGGCGACGCGGCTTGTCTTGCTCAACTTTTGCGGCAGCTTGCAAACGAGAGAAAAATATCCGGGCACTGCCATCCATAATAGGAACTTCAGGATTATTGACCTCAATTACAGCATTATCAATGCCGGCCATGTATAAGGCACTCATGATATGTTCTATGGTTGAGATACGGTTGCCTGAAGCATCTGCCAAACAGCTGCAATTTCTGGTATCAACAATATTTGAATATAAGGCCCGAACTTTTGGGGCGTCTTTAACATCAACGCGCACAAAATTTATGCCGGTGTCGGCAGCGGCGGGTTTAATGACCAAAACCGACGGCAAGCCGGAATGCAGCCCGACGCCTTCAAATCTGATTTCTTCTTGCAGAGTTTTTTGCATATTTTCTCCCTAAAAAAGAGCTTAAATAAAAACAAGGCGACCTATAAGCCGGGTTCTGTACTCTAAAAGGCACGAAAACCTGCCCTTAAAAGCGACAGCTATTCATCTTGGCCGACTGTTGCCAGACGGCTCATCGCGACCTACCTCTGGAGCGGGTTGGAAACCCCCCGTTGTCTTTCTTCTTTTTGGAAAAAAGCCTCCTAACTTGGTCTTGCTTCAAACAGGGTTTACCTTGACCGAGTGTCGTTACCGACCTCGCGGTGAGCTCTTACCTCGCCTTTTCAACCTTACCTGAAATGGACCGGAAAACCGGAATTTCATCGGCGGTAATTTTCTGTGGCACTTTCCCTCGGGTTGCCCCGGCCAGACGTTATCTGGTGTTTTGTTTCCTTAAAGCCCGGACTTTCCTCACTTATGGATGTTGCTTTCCTAAGCGCAGCTGTCCGGCCGCCTTGTGTTCTTAAAATATACTCGGCTTTATTTTTTTGCAAGAAGATTGTGCAAATACCAGAGGCTTTCTGAACAAAAATTCAAGAACCTTCAAAATATCTTCTTTGGCATTTTTTGCTAAGCCTTTTTTAATCTTTTTTACCTATACTGAAAGAGTATGATATCATAAATCTATGGTAAGAAAAATTTTTGTCATTCCAAAAGTCACACCCCGCCGGCTGTGACATATTTGGAATCAAGAAAGACCGCTGCTTTAGCAGACCATATGAGGAATTGGAGAGAATGAGCCAGATAAGCCTAACAGCGCCCATGCGCAGTAATTTGTTGAGCTTGCAAAACATTGCAAGACAGCAAGATATTGTGCAAAATCGCTTAGCCACGGGCTTAAAAGTATCTTCTGCCAT
>CALXWF010000050.1 GCA_944392285.1 uncultured Alphaproteobacteria bacterium
AACGTATCAGCATGGAAAAAGAAGATAGAAGCCGGTAAGGTTTCTTTGGAAGAAGGTCTGCAACGGTTGACAGATGATGAGATTGCCCAGTCAATCAAGTTATTAAAGGCTTCTCCGATGAAGGAGATTAAAACAATCTACGGAGAGCAGATTGTTTATCAAGATTTGCGTGTTGAGGAATATCTTGATAAACTAGAGAGCCTCTTGCGGTTCCGCCAAAAAGAAGCTGACCGGAAAGAAAGAGAAAAGATTGATTGGGAAAATTTGGTTCTCAATCAAGAAAATTTTCTTTTGGAGACGGAGTTTACGCCATCTCATTGGGAACGTGTCGAATATGATTGGCACAAGTGGCATGACGTTCAGCTTAACCCAAAGCGTACTTTCTGGTTTTCTGTCGTAATAAACGGCAAAAAATACAAACTGGAAAAGGAAATTTTCTTTACATTTGAAAATGGAAAGTGGACTGAGTACTGGGGAGAAGAAGGCCGAGATTTTTCCGATGCCGAGGTTAAGGATATTGTAAAAAATGTCCTCCTTAATGGCAGAGATGACCGAGAAAGGGACCTTCTTTATTATCGGGCTTGGGCGTGGATAAAACAAGACACGCACGAGGCGGATAAAAAAGCGGTTGCCGAGCGGATAAGGAAAGAAAAAATTAAAGAAAAAATTAGATATCGGTTGAAAAAGGTTTATACAAACAAGCCTTGTTTGCCGTAAAAAATTTTTTTAAGAGCTGACTTTTGTCGGCTCTTTTTTTAGTAAAATTATTTTGAAAAATAAATGATTAAGAATCGGATTTCGCATGAAAAAATGCTTGCAATTATTAAGGCTTGGGTATAAGAATATGCCAAAATTCTGACCAAATTATTTTGCGAATCGTGCCAAGAGAGTGCAAAGCTCGGGGTGTGGTACGTTTCTGTTTTTTAAAAATCTATATTTTTCAACCCTCTGCAGTCGGGATTCAGCTTGCTGATAGAATTGCTGCAGATTTCAATTTGTAAGGATATAATTTTATGAAAGAGTCTTATACGAGCAAAAAACGTGTAAGAAAGAACTTTGGCCGAATCGACGCTGTCGCCGATATGCCATGTTTGATCGAAATTCAAAAAGGTTCTTATGATAATTTTATCCAAGCAAACGGTGCCGAAAAATGCGAGTTTGCTTTAGATGAAGTGTTCAAATCAATTTTCCCGATTAAAGATTTTTCCGGTAACGGTGAACTTGAGTTTGTTAAATATGAACTCGAAGAGCCGAAATATGACGTGGAAGAATGCATTAAACGCGATATGACTTTTGCCGCTCCGGTTAAAGCCACTTTACGCTTGGTCGTTTGGGATGTTGATGAGGCTACGGGAGCCAAATCTATTCACGATATTAAGGAACAAGACGTCTATATGGGCGATATTCCTTTGATGACCGAAAAAGGTACGTTTATTTGCAACGGTACCGAGCGCGTCGTCGTTTCGCAGATGCATCGTTCGCCGGGCGTTTTCTTTGACCATGATAAAGGCAAGACTGTCGCTTCCGGTAAGTATTTGTTTGCTGCCCGCGTTATCCCTTATCGCGGTTCCTGGCTTGATTTTGAATTTGACGCCAAAGATCTGGTTTACGCCCGCATCGACCGTCGCCGCAAACTGCCGGTAACTTCTATTCTTTACTCTCTGTATTCCAAAGAAACCGAAGAAAAAATCAAAAAACTGGCTAAAGAAGGCAAAAAAATTGATCCGGCCGAAATTAAAGGTATGGATAAAGAAGAAATCTTAAATTACTTCTATGACGTTGATACTTTTGAAGCCGATAAGAAAGCCTGGAAAGTTAAGTTTGTTCCCGAACGCATGAAAGGCGTTAAATTTGACTTTGATTTGGTTAATGCCAAAACCGGTGACGTTGTCTTGGAAAAGGGTAAAAAACTTTCTCCGCGTTTGGCTCAAAAATTGGCCGATGAAGGGTTGGAATATTATAAAGTTACTCCCGAGCAATTGATGGGTAAATTCTTGGCTCAAGCCGTTGTTGATGCTAAAACAGGTGAAGTTTTGGCTGATGCCGGTGATGAACTTAATGAAGAAGTTTTGGCCAAATTTGCCAAAGCCAAAGTTAATGAAGTTAAAACTTTGTTTATTGACGGTGTTAATGTCGGTCCTTATATCAGAAATACTTTGGTCGCTGACAAAAACTCTTGTCGTGAAGAGGCTTTGCTTGATATCTATCGCGTTATGCGCCCCGGTGAGCCTCCAACATTAGAAACTGCCGACCAGTTGTTCCATGGTTTGTTCTTTGACAATGACCGTTATGATTTGTCTTCGGTCGGTCGTGTTAAGATGAACGTGGCCTTGGATATTTCTTTTGATGATGCGCCCGATGATTATCGTGTTTTGCGTAAAGATGATATTTTGCGCATTGTTAAGAGATTGGTTGAATTGCGTGACGGCAAAGGTGAAGTTGATGATATTGACCACCTCGGAAACCGTCGTGTTCGCTCAGTCGGCGAGTTGATGGAAAATCAATATCGCATGGGCTTGCTCAGAATGGAAAGAGCCATTCGTGAAAGAATGAGCTCAGAGAATCTGGCCAGTGTTAAACCGCAAGATTTGGTTAATGCCAAACCGATTGCCAGCGTTATCAGAGAGTTCTTCGGGTCTTCACAATTGTCACAATTTATGGACCAAGAAAACCCGTTGTCCGAGATTACGCACAAACGTCGTTTGTCGGCTTTGGGGCCCGGCGGTTTGAGCCGTGATCGTGCCGGTTTTGAAGTCCGCGACGTTCACCCCACGCACTATGGTCGTATCTGCCCGATTGAAACACCTGAAGGTGCCAACATCGGTTTGATTAACTCTTTGGCAACTTATGCCCGCATCAATAAATATGGCTTTATTGAATGTCCGTATCGTAAGGTAGTTAACGGCAAAGTTACCTCTGAAGTGGTTTATTTGTCAGCCGATGAAGAAGGCAAGTTCAAAATCGCCGAGGCTAACGCCAAAGTTAAAGATAACGGCGAATTTGAAGATGATTTGATTGCTTGCCGCAAAGCCGGTGAGTTTGAATTTGCGCATCCGGAAGAGATTGATTTCATCGACGTTTCTCCGAAACAGTTGGTTTCGGTCGCAACGGCTTTGATTCCTTTCTTGGAAAACGATGACGCGAACCGTGCTTTGATGGGTTCTAACATGCAGCGTCAAGGTGTACCTTTGCTGCGTTCGGAAGCTCCGTTGGTCGGTACCGGTGTTGAAGCCGCCGTTGCCAAAGATTCCGGCGCAACTTTGGTTGCAAAATATGACGGTGTGGTTGACTCGGTTGATTCTCAACGTATTGTTGTTCGTTCCAAGAGCGAAAACGTTACCGACGCCGGTGTTGAAATTTATAAATTGGCAAAATTCCGTCGTTCTAACCAAAATACCTGCATTAACCAAATTCCGTTGGTTAAGGTCGGTGACGAGGTTAAAGCCGGTGATATTATTGCCGACGGACAATGCACCGATATGGGTGAGTTGGCCTTGGGTAAAAACGTTCTGGTTGCCTTTATGCCCTGGAACGGTTTGAACTACGAAGACGCGATTTTGCTCTCTGAGCGTATTTCACGCGATGACGTCTTTACTTCTTTGCATATTGAAGAATTTGAGGTTATGGCTCGTGATACCAAGCTCGGTCAGGAAGAAATTACGCGTGATATTCCTAACGTCGGTGAAGATGCTTTGCGCAACCTTGATGAGGCCGGTATCGTTTATATCGGTGCCGAAGTTAAGGCCGGTGATATCTTGGTTGGTAAGGTTACGCCGAAAGGTGAATCTCCGGTTACGCCGGAAGAGAAATTGTTGCGCGCCATCTTTGGTGAAAAAGCCTCTGATGTTCGTGATACGTCTTTGCGTGTTCAACCCGGTATTGAAGGTATTGTCGTTGATGTTCATGTGTTCTCACGCCGCGGTGTTGAGAAAGATGAACGCGCCTTGTCTATCGAACAAGAAGAAATTTCACATCTGGCGAAAGACCGTGATGATGAAATTGCCATTATTCGTAAGGCTTTTGAGGCTCGTTTGCAGTCAATGCTTTTGGGGCATGTCGTTGTTGACGCCCCGAAAGGTATTGCTAAAGGCGAAACTTTGACCGAGGCTGCTTTGAGCGCCGTTCCTTCTTCACAATGGCGTAAGATTGTGGTTAAAGATGAAGACGTTATGAAACGCGTTGAAGAATTTTTGGCCGCTTATGATGCTCGTGTTGAAAAGGTTCAAAAACACTTTGAAAACAAAGTTGAAAAAGTTCAACGCGGTGATGATTTGTTGCCGGGCGTTTTGAAAATGGTTAAAGTCTTCATTGCTACAAAACGTAAGATTCAATCAGGTGATAAAATCGCCGGACGTCACGGTAACAAAGGTACGATTTCTCGCGTTTTGCCTTTGCAAGACATGCCTTATACCGAAGACGGTACGCCGGTTGATATTGTGTTGAACCCGCTGGGTGTTCCGTCTCGTATGAATGTGGGACAAATTTTGGAAACTCACCTCGGTTGGGCCGCTCATGAGCTTGGAAAACAGCTTAATGAATTGATGGAGCAGGTTAAGGCCGGCGCCAAAGATATGAAAGAGCTGAAAGCCAGACTCAAAGATGTTTACGGCGAAAAACAATATAACAAAGAAATTAAGACCCTGACAGATGCCGAATTGTTGGAAATGGTTTCACACCTGAAAAACGGTGTGCCGATGGCCACGCCGGTATTTGACGGTGCAACGGATGCAGACATCAATAGAATGTTGTCTATGGCCGGCTTGCCGACTTCAGGTCAGATTGATTTGTATGATGGTCGTACCGGTGAAAAATTTGACCGCAAGGTTACGGTCGGTTACATCTACATGATTAAACTACACCACATTGTCGACGAGAAAATGCACGCACGTTCGGTTGGTCCGTACTCTTTGGTTACGCAACAACCTCTGGGCGGTAAGGCTCAGTTCGGTGGTCAACGTTTCGGTGAAATGGAAGTTTGGGCTTTGCAGGCATATGGTGCTGCCTATACCTTGCAAGAAATGCTCACGGTTAAATCCGATGACGTTAACGGTCGTACCAAAGTTTATGAAGCCATTGTTCGCGGTGATGACGGCTTTGAGGCCGGCGTTCCCGAATCATTTAATGTTTTGGTCAAAGAAATTAAGTCTTTGTGCCTGAATGTTGAAATGTTGGACGAAGCTGTTTAAGGTTAAGGAGTAATCGAATTATGAATGAAGTCATGAAATTTTTTGGCCAGCAAGTTGCCGGAGATTCTTTTGATAAAATCAGAATTTCCATTGCTTCTCCCGAACAAATTCGTTCCTGGTCGTATGGTGAGGTTAAAAAACCCGAAACCATCAACTATCGTACTTTCAAACCTGAAAGAGACGGTTTGTTCTGTGCCCGCATTTTTGGTCCGGTTAAGGATTATGAATGCTTGTGCGGTAAATATAAACGCATGAAATATCGCGGCGTCGTTTGCGAAAAGTGCGGCGTTGAAGTTACGCTTTCAAAAGTTCGTCGTGAAAGAATGGGACATATTGAACTGGCTGCGCCGGTTGCGCATATTTGGTTCTTGAAGTCTTTGCCTTCTCGTATCTCTTTGATTACGGATATTCCGATGAAGGCTTTGGAACGCGTTTTGTATTTTGAAAGCTATATCGTTATTGAACCGGGTTTGACACCTTTGGCGGTTAATGAGCTTTTGACCGAAGAACAATATCAGGAAGCCATTGACGAATATGGTGAAGATTCTTTCCGCGCCGGTATCGGTGCCGAGGCTTTGAAAGAGATTTTGGCCTCGATTGATTTGGAAGCCGAAAGAAAAGCCATTCGTGAAGAGCTTAAAGATAATGCTTCTGAGGCCAAACGCAAAAAGTTGGTTAAACGCTTGAAGATTATTGAAGCCTTTATTGACTCCAACACCAAACCCGAATGGATGATTTTGACGGTTCTGCCGGTTATCCCGCCTGAACTGCGTCCTTTGGTTCCGTTGGACGGCGGTCGTTTTGCAACTTCAGATTTGAACGATTTGTATCGTCGCGTTATTAACCGCAACAATCGTTTGAAGAGATTGATTGAGCTGCATGCGCCCGACATTATTATCCGCAACGAAAAACGTATGTTGCAGGAATCTGTCGATGCCTTGTTTGATAACGGTCGTCGCGCTCGCGCCATTACCGGTACAAACAAACGTCCGCTGAAGTCTTTGTCAGACATGCTCAAAGGTAAACAAGGTCGTTTCCGTCAGAACTTGCTCGGTAAACGTGTTGACTACTCCGGTCGTTCGGTTATTACGGTTGGTCCGGAGCTTAAATTGCAACAATGCGGTTTGCCCAAGAAGATGGCTTTGGAATTGTTCAAACCTTTTGTTTATGCAAAATTGGAATTGTACGGACACGCCACAACCATCAAACAAGCCAAACGTATGGTTGAAAAAGAGCGTCCGGAAGTTTGGGATATCTTGGAAGAGGTTATTCGTGAGCATCCGGTTCTGTTAAACCGTGCGCCGACTTTGCACCGCTTGGGTATTCAGGCTTTTGAACCGGTATTGGTTGAAGGTAAAGCCATTCACTTGCACCCGCTCGTTTGTACCGCGTTTAACGCCGACTTCGACGGTGACCAAATGGCCGTTCACGTTCCTTTGTCGGTTGAGGCTCAGTTGGAAGCCCGCGTTTTGATGATGTCTACCAACAATATTTTGTCTCCGGCATCCGGTAAGCCGATTATCGTTCCTTCTCAAGACATGGTTTTGGGTATTTACTACCTGTCTTATGAAGCCGAAGGTATGATTGGCGAAGGTATGGTCTTTGCTGACTTTAACGAAGTTCAGATGGCTTTGTTTGAGAAAGTTGTTGACTTGCACGCCAAGATTAAATGCCGTATGGAATATGTTGATGACAACGGCGAAACCAAAGTCGGTTTGGTTGATACAACGCCCGGTCGTATCATTATTTCTGAGATTTTGCCCAAGCACAAAGATGTTCCGTTCTCTTTGGTTAACCGCTTAATCAGAAAGAAAGAAATCGGCGAAATCATTGATACGATTTATCGTCATTGCGGCCAAAAAGAAACCGTTATCTTCGTTGATAAGTTGATGACCCTTGGTTTCACCAACGCTTGTAAAGCCGGTATTTCTTTCGGTAAAGATGATTTGATTGTTCCTGAGGCTAAGAAAGAGCTGATTGCCGAAACCGAAAAACAGGTTAAGGAGTTTGAACAACAATATCAAAACGGTTTGATCACCAAAGGTGAAAAATATAACAAAGTCGTCGATATTTGGGCTTCTTGTACCGATAAAATCGCCGATGAAATGATGAAAAACATTTCAAAAACAGAGCATGGTTATATTAACTCTGTTTATATGATGGCTCACTCCGGCGCCCGCGGTTCTGCCGCTCAAATGCGTCAGTTGGCAGGTATGCGCGGTTTGATGGCTAAACCGAGCGGTGAAATTATTGAACAGCCGATTATTTCAAACTTTAAGGAAGGTTTGACCGTGTTGGAATACTTCAATTCTACCCACGGTGCCCGTAAAGGTTTGGCTGATACGGCTTTGAAAACCGCTAACTCCGGTTATTTGACCCGTCGTTTGGTTGATGTGGCGCAAGATGTTGTGGTTACGGAAACCAACTGCGGTACCGACAGAGGTATTATTGTTCGTCCGGTGGTTGACGGCGGTAACGTTATCGTTTCTATCGGCGAAAGAATCCTCGGTCGTACATTGGCTGAAGATATTGTACATCCCGAAACCGGTGAAGTTTTGTTGGCCAAAGGTCATTTGGTTGATGAAAACGATGTTGAACTGGTTGAAAAGGCCGGTGTTGAACAAGTTAAGATTCGTTCTGTCTTGACTTGCGAAACCAAAGACGGTGTTTGTGCCGCTTGTTACGGTCGTGACTTGGCTCGCGGTACGCCGGTTAATGTCGGTGAAGCTGTCGGTGTTATTGCCGCACAGTCCATCGGTGAGCCGGGTACGCAGTTGACCATGAGAACCTTCCACATCGGTGGTGCGGCTTCAAAATCTGCCGAACAGGCCAGTGTTGAAGTGCCGTTTGCCGGTGTGCTCAAAGTTGAAAACAAACATTTGGTCTTTAATACGGCCGGTGAGGGTATTGTATTGTCACGTAACTGCGATATCGTTATTGAAGATGCGCAAGGCCGTGAAAAATCTCGCCACCATGTTCCTTACGGTACCAAGATTTTGGTTGATGAAGGCGCTAAGGTTAAGAAAGGCCAGAAAGTTGCCGAATGGGATCCGTTTACGATTCCGGTTATTACCGAAAAAGCCGGTAAGGTTGAACTGGTTGATTTGATTAATAATGTTTCGGTTAAAGAGAGTGTTGACGAAACCACGGGTATCGTTTCCAAAGTGGTTATTGATTGGCGCTCAGGTTCGGCTTCTGCCGGTTTGAAACCGAGCATTATCTTAAAAGATGCCAAAGGCAAACCCGTTACCTATGACAATGGTAAAGAAGTTCGCTACTATCTGTCGGTAGATGCTATTCTGACCGTTGACAACGGGGCCGAAGTTCAAGTCGGTGATGTTATTGCTCGTATTCCGAGAGAAAGCTCAAAGACCAAAGATATTACCGGTGGTTTGCCGCGGGTTGCCGAGTTGTTTGAAGCTCGTCGTCCGAAAGACCAAGCCATTATCTCTGATATTGACGGTATGGTTGAGTTCGGTAAAGACTATAAAGCCAAACAACGTATTACGGTTGTTCCGCAAAAAGGCGAACCGATTGAATATCTGATTCCGAAAGGACGCCACTTGGTTGTTCAAGACGGCGATATCGTTAAGAAAGGTGACCTCTTGGTTGAGGGTACGCCGGCTCCGCATGATATCTTGCGCGTTTTGGGCGTTGAAAAACTGGCTGAATATTTGGTTAAAGAAGTTCAAGACGTTTATCGTTTGCAAGGTGTTAAGATTAACGATAAACATATTGAGGTTATTGTTTCGCAGATGCTCAGAAAAGTTGAGATTACCACTCCGGGTGATACAACCTTCCTCGTCGGCGAGCAAGTTGACCGCGATGTCTTTGAAGCCGAAAATGCTAAGGTTCTTGCCGAAAACGGAACACCGGCTCAGGCTGATCCGGTTCTGCTCGGTATTACCAAAGCCAGCTTGCAGACCAAGTCCTTCATTTCAGCCGCATCCTTCCAAGAGACAACTCGTGTCTTGACGGAAGCTGCCGTTGAAGGAAAGGTTGATGATTTGAAAGGCTTGAAAGAGAATGTTATCGTCGGTCGTTTGATTCCGGCCGGTACGGGTAATGTTCTGCGCGCCTTGAAGCGTGTTGCCGCCCAAAACGACAAAGAAATTTTGGCGTTGAAGGAAGAGGCAGCTCAGGCGCTGGAGCATCAGCATGAGGCCGATGCTTCCGAAAGCAAGCCCGCAGAATAGTCTTGCACTGTTTGCTCAAAAACCCGTCGGTTAAACCGGCGGGTTTTTTTGCTTGTTATCAGGTTAAAATCTGTTATATTTAATTCTGCTGATGATTATTGAAAAATTATTTACTCCCTAATACTAAATTTATGATGACTTTAAGTGATGTCGTTTTGCTCTTCTTGTTACTTTTGTATTTGATGATTGAAGCAGTGAAATATCAGAAACGACGCAGAAAAAATTAGAGGTATCTTTTTTAGGTATCTCGGTGTTGAGTGCCGACGGGGAATTGTTTTTATAACAATCCCCCGTTTTTTTAGAGTTGAAATGACATTCCGGCTTCTAACACACCGGCAAGACCATATTCTTGGCAGAGTGCTTTATAAGCCTCTAAATCTTTGGGGTGATAATGGGTCACCCAAGTTTTAGCCTTGATTTCTTTTGGGGCGTCTGCAAGGCTTTTTAAGCCGCAATGAAAGGCATTAGACTTCAAAGCGGCATCATGAATAATCAGCTTGGCAATTGCTGCTTGCGGGGTGTCTAAAAGCGAAACAGAGGTGTCTCCGGAATATAAAATTTTGTTATCATAAAAAAGCGCTAAAGATTTCATGCCTTTTACATGTGGGACGGGGAAAGTTTGCAAAGGAAAATTTGCGGTCAAGGGCAGGGTGCGGATTTTTCCTTCATCAGCGTCAGAAAGGGTTAAAAGTTCTTGCCAATCTATTCCGCCGGTGCGGAGCTTATGGTTGTTTATTTGGTCGCAAAATTCGGCCAAAGTAACGGCAGAACCGCAATGGTCTTGATGCAAATGGGACAGCAAAACAACATCAAGCTTTGAGCTGAAATTCAGCTCTTGTAACTTTTGAAAAACCGAAAAGCCGCAATCTAATAAGATGCCGTTTTGCTTGGTATCTTGCGGCCAGATTATCATTGAGACATTAGTGCCGGGGGCAAAAGCGCCGGAAGTGCCGATAATTTCGAGTTGCATGACATTCTCCGTTTTTTGTTTTAATTTAGCCTTTTTAGAAATTTTTACAACTCAAAAAAAATCCCGCCGGAAAGCGGGATTGGTTTTGTTCTTTTTAGGCGCGGTTTTGGCCGATTTTCTCAACCATGGCTTTGGTAACCTTGGGGTCGGTTTGACGGCCGACTTGGCGATTTTCCTCTTTATATGCTTCATTGGCGCCATAATCTTCTGTCACTTTTGCGGCGCGTTTAACAATATCATCCATGGTTGCCGCGTCAGGTCTTTGGCCGTTAATCAGATTGTCAATCGCCTCTCTGAGGTGGTGCTGGTCACCGCGAACCACGACAACTTTGACTAATTTGTTGCTGAGAGATTCTCCGGGAATGGCGGCAATTGTTTCTTTGGGGAGCTTTGAGAATTTTTCTAACAGGTTGAAAGCCTCGGTTGCTGCCTCTATCGGATTATCTATCTTGTTTTGAAAAGCGATGCGACGCGCAATTTGATACATATCTTGCGGGTCGGGTTTTTGTGTTTTTACGGTATCCGGCGGGGTTATGGTTGTATTCGTCGGCGGTTGAGGCAAAGTTTCGCCGTTATTTTTATCAGAGCAGTTTTTATTGAGCAGCAGCAAGCCGCCGACAATACCGGCTGCCCACAGAAGCTTTTTCCCCCATTTGCGGGCTTTGTCTTTCACTTTGCCCCAGAAAGATTTTGGTTTTTCAGGCATTGCCGGAGGCGGCGCATATTCGCCTCTTTCTTGCGGAATGGCTTTTGTTCTTTCTTCCGGGGTGTTTTCAACAGCGCCGAGTTCAAAACTGTTGTCTGAATTTTCTTCTTCAACCATACCAAAGTCAACGGTATTTTCTGTTTCTTCAGCGTGTTGCCCTAAGGCGGCAACTAAGGTTGCAATATCCGAGCGATTGGCGGTTTCGGTCTTGGTTTGGGCTTGAGATGTTTGGTTTTTACCTTTTTGTTCTTTCCAGTTATGAAAGGCCGTCAGCCATGCGCCTTTGCCCCCATCGGAGAATTGGTCAAAGTCTTCTATGGTTTTGCCCTGAGAGGCCAAAAAGTCCGTAAATTCTTTTTCTTTACGGGCGGCGGCAAGAGCCTTTGCCAGCTTGGCTTTATCTTCAGCTTTTTTTGCCAGCACATCAATGCCCTCATTATTTTCTGTTGCAGTAATGCCCGAAGTTTGGCGCGCTTTTGCTTTGAGGGCGATTTCTTTAGCCTGCCAGTTGTGAAAAGCCTTGCTCCACATGCCTTTGCTGTCTTCTGAAAAATTTGCAAATTCTTCAGCGGTTACGCCGTGATTTTTCAGAAAGCGTTTGAATTCGGCTTCTTCGGCTTCCAGTTGAGATTTTGGCGCGGGTGCTTTTTCATTATTTTGTTGTTTTAGCTCTTGGAGTTTTTGGCGGGCATCGGCAGCTAACTTTTTCATTTCCGGCGCTTTGTAGCCGTCGGCAAATGTGGCAATGAAGTTTTCCATAACCTCTAAGGCGTCAGGGGTTAAGTCTAATTTGCCGGCGACAAAATCTTGCAAATTTGCAATGGATTGCTCGTGGAGTTCGGCAAACATTTTTTCATGGGTTTCTACCAGATTCTTTGTCTCCGCTAATTCTGGATGTTGGCTTATAAGCTCTTCAGGGGACATTAAATAGATTTCTTGCTGTTTTAAAATAGTCTTTATGTCTTGTGCGGAAAGTTTTTTATTTGTTGTTTCTGCCATCATGCTTCTCCTTATATGAATATGTTTTTATCATATGACAATTTGGACAAAAATGCAAGTTTTTTATTTTTGTTTTCTATCATAATCTTTTTTTGGTTAAAAAAATGATTATTTAATTTATATCTGTTTTTAGAAAAGGAGATTTTGATGAAAAATAAGTTGCAGGTTCAGGTTTTGCTTATGGGGAGTGCGGTGCTTCTTTGTTTTCCGATGCTTTGTTTGGCGCAAAATGTTGATGATGCTCAGGTGCCGACAGAAATTTTTGCCGAGGGGAAGAGCTCGCCGACGCAAACAACAGAGTTTTTTGTAGAACAGCCAGCTGATGCGCCTAACCCATTGGGGAACCCTATTGTGGCGCCGGATAATGCCCCGCAACCGATGATGCCGACGCCCATGCCTGTTTTGCCGTCCGAAAAACCGCAAAACCAGCAAATGCCGACAATTAATCAGACCTCCGGTCTTGGAACGCTTCAGCCGGGACAAGTGCCGTTGCCGCAAGGAAATAACCAAATTGAAAATGAAATGTATGAGTCTGGAAATGATATTGTCGATGTGCAAGAATATCCGATAGATGACGTTAACCAAATGTCACGCCAAATAGACCCGGCAACCTTGGTAAACTAACCGCAGCCGTAAAGTTATATTCTCTCATAGTCTAAAAAGACCGGACGGCGCCCCTCGCGCAGGGCTTTCATTTGGTATTTGGTGCGAACCCAGTCCTGAGGTTCATGCTTCCAGTCATTTCCGCAGCGCGCCGTCCAACGAAAGCGGTTGTCTTGGCTCATTTGGCGCAGGGTCCAAGCTTTGTAGACTTTGTGGTCGGTTGCTATGCGAAAAATGCCGCCCGGTTTTAAGATACGGGCAATTTCTTGCAAATTTTCAGGGTTGACAAAACGTCTGCCGGCGTGGCGCTTTTTGGGCCATGGGTCAGGAAACAGCAAATAAATGCGGTCTAAGAAGGCATCGGGAATGCGGGCAAAAAGCAGGCGGATATCATCATCAAAAATGCGCACATTGTCTTGTCGCTCGGGAAGAAGACAGATGTTTTCCGGAAGCTCGTTGCCCTCTTTAATGCCGGTTAACAGACTGCATAAATTGGCAATGCCGTTTTGAAAAACTTCAGCCCCGATAAACCCCCAATCCGGATGGTTGAGCGCTTGTCCGGCCAAATGTTGGCCGTCACCAAAACCAATTTCCAGACAGATTTTTTGGACGCCCTGCGGAAAAATATCTTCTTTGCTCAGCTTGCCATCTGTCGGGAGGCGAAGTTTGGGTAAAAAGCTTTCCAAAAGCGTGGTTTTTGCTTTGCGAATGATGCGCCCTTTGCGGCGACCAAAAAATTTGGGTTTATCGGATGTAGTTAAAAGCATGATTTTAGTTTCTCACTTAAGTCCAGTCGTTCCCATGAAAAATGACCAAAGTCATCCGGCGTCCGGCCAAAATGTCCGTAGGCGCTGGTGGGAGCATAAATCGGTTTCAATAAGTCAAGTTTATTAATTATTCCTTTCGGCGTCAAGTCAATGTTGTCTTTAATAAACTTAAGAATCTTTTGTTCATCAACCTTGGCGGTGTTTTTGCAGTCAATGTATAAGGACAAAGGTTCTTTAATACCGATAGCATAAGAAATTTGTAATAAGCACTCATCAGCCAAGCCCGCCGCGACAATGTTTTTGGCCAAATAACGCAGCATATAAGCGGCAGAACGGTCTACCTTGGTTGGGTCTTTGCCTGAAAATGCGCCGCCGCCGTGCGGGGCATAGCCGCCATAGGTGTCAACAATGATTTTGCGGCCGGTTAAGCCCGTATCTCCATCAGGGCCGCCGATTACAAAACGCCCGGTCGGGTTGATTAAGAGGTCTTTGTCTTCAGGCATCCAACCGGCGGGAAGAGCGCGGGCAATATATTCTTTGGCAATGGCGCGAACTTCTTCTTCGGTCATATATTCGGCGTGTTGGGTGGAAAGCACAATTGATTTTATCCCTATCGGTCGGCCATGGTCATATTCAAGTGTTACTTGGCTTTTGGCATCCGGCTCAATTCCTTTAATCTGGCCCAGGTGGCGTGCCTCTGCAAGGTCTTGGAGTATTTTTGAGGATAAGTAAATGGCTAAAGGCATATAATTGCTGTCAAAGCCTTGCTCTTTTTTGGCATAGCCAAACATAATTCCTTGGTCGCCGGCGCCGTCTTTGTCTACGCCTAAGGCAATGTCGGCGGATTGATTGTGCAGTAAGTTTTCAATCTTGACGGTTTTCCAACTAAAACCTTCCTGCTCATAGCCGATTTCACGAATGCAGTTGCGAACGGTTTCAGTAATTTCTTCCGTTGATATCGGGGTGTGGCTCATGGTTTCTCCGGCAATGACAACCCGATTGGTGGTGGCCAAAGTCTCAACCGCAACACGGGCATATTTATCCTTGCTTAAATGTAAATCTAAAATAGAATCGGAAATGCGGTCACAGATTTTGTCCGGATGTCCTTCTGAAACAGACTCGCTTGTAAATAAATAGGTCATAAAACTTCTCCTATGATTATTAATAATTGTTTTGCAGTATAAAAAAAAGCCAGTAATTTACCAGCTTTTTTATCTAAATTCACAGAAGAATTTTGCCTTTATTCCTCGTCGGCATCATCATCTTTATTATAAGTTGACTTTGACATTGCAATAATTAAGTCAAACATATGTTTGGCAGCTTTGCGGTTCGGAATTTTGTAATAGGCTTTAACAAGCTCTATCGTTTCTTGACGATGCATCGGGTCAAGGTCAAACTTTTCGGTGTCTTCAGCCAAATGTAAAGGTTCGGCATCAGGAATGCTGAACATACGCGGGCTTTGTGAAGCAACCGATTCATCCATGTCTTCATAAAAGAAACCGATTGGTACTTCCAAAACTTTGCCAATGTCCCATAAGCGGCTGGCGCCGACACGGTTCATGCCTCTTTCATATTTTTGAACTTGTTGAAAGGTTAAACCCAATAAGGAGGCTAACTTTTCCTGACTGAGCCCGAGCAGGGTTCTCCGTAAACGAATACGGTTGCCGACGTGGACATCAATCGGGTTGGGTTGTCCGGTGGGTGTCCGTCCGCGGCTTGATCTTTTAACATTCTCTGCAGTCATCTGTTTTTTCCTTCATATGTGTTCCATACCTATATAAATAGGATTTTTGAGGCGTCACGTCAACAAGTTTTTTATATAATATGTTATATTAGTATAGGCAAATATGCTGATATGCCTCGGAACGGGCAGCGGCCTTTAATCTAAAGACTACGCGAAGATACGTAAAATGCAAGTATTATATTTAAAAAGATTAATATTAACGGAATGATGTTGCCGTTTTGGCCATAGGTTGTGGATATTGTCAGCTGTTTGGGCAGCTTTGCATCTAAAATTCCGCGGCGATTCAGAGCAAGTTCGGCAATGATTTTGCCATTTGGGGCAATGACGGCGCTGATGCCGGTGTTGGCGGCGCGTACAATGGTTAGGCCTTCTTCTATGGCGCGAAGCCTAGTGGTGACCAAATGCTGATAGGGGCCGGCACTTTCTCCGTACCAACCGTCATTGGTTAAATTAATCAGCCAAGACGGTCTTGGATTTTTGGCGGCAACTTGGCTCGGAAAAATGATTTCGTAGCAAATAAGCGCGCCAAAAGACGGGTAGCCTGCCAGTTGAAGCGCTTGTAAACCTTGTCCCGGTAAAAAGTCGGCAATGACGCCGGTTATCGGTTTTATCCAGTCCGGCAAGAGGTGGCGGAGCGGAATATATTCACCAAAAGGAACCAAATGCGACTTATCATAGGCGGCCATAATTTCTGCTTTTGCATTAACAACCAAAAGTGAATTACGCGGGCGGTAGCCGCTTTCGGCATCAAAGGCATAGCGGATGGCGCCGGTAATTAAATAGCCGTTTGCGGGTGCTGCAGCAGCTGCTTGCTTGAGGTGTGCTTCGTCCATGTCTAACGGAAAAGGTGAGGCTGTTTCTCCCCAGATTACAAAGTCTGTGTTTTCAAAACCGGCTGAACGGCTGAGCGCAATGTAGTCTGCAAAGTTGTTTTCCAAAGTATCGGCTTGCCATTTCATGGCCTGAGGAATTGCCGGTTGGACAATGCGAACTTGAATGTCGCCCGCTGAAATTTGAAATTTTTGTAAGCGCCATTGGCCAAAGCCAAAGAGCAGCAACAAAATGCCAAAAGTCGTGCCTAAGCCGAGGTAAAAGGCTCGGCGATTTTGCTTTGTTAAAATTAAAGCCGGTGTTGAAACTGCCAAAAGTACCAAAAAAGACAAACCATAAGTGCCGATAAGCGACGCCGCTTGCAGTAATGAGAGGTTAAAAGCCAGGGTTGAGCCCAACAAATTCCACGGAAAACCGGTTAAAATAAAACTGCGCAGCCATTCGCTTAAAGCCCAAAAACCGGCAAAAGCCAGCCAACGGGCATATCCGGCCCGAAAATAAAAACTCAGCGCGGCCGGAACTGCCGTAAACAGCCCGAAAAAACCACCGGCGGCCAACAAGACAAGCGGATAAAGCCAGCCAAAAGACATGGCGTCTATCAGCAGAGCATTGCCGACCCATGACAGGCCTGTGGCAAAAAAGCCAAAGCCAAACCAGTAACCATAGGCAAATGCCTTTTTGCCGCTTAGCGCGTTATTAAGCTGCCAGAGAAGATGTGAAAAACCTAAGAACAAAGCCGGCCAAAAGTAATGAGGCGGGAGCGCCGCCGCCGTTATTGCGCCGGTGAGCGAACACCAGAGCTTGGGCCTTTGATTAAGATTTTGCCGTATCTGTTTCAGAAGTTTTATCATCTTTTGCTGCAACCGGTCGAATAATCATAACTTTTTTAATGCGTCGCGGGTCAACATCCAAAATACGGAATTTGATGCCTTGCGGACCTTCAATGATTTCGCCGCGGTTGGGAATGCGTTGGGCTAAGTGGAACACAAGCCCCCCAAGCGTGTCTATTTCAAGCTCTTCACAATCAATGTCGCCGCAAACGTTAAAGTCGGCAACGTCATTGAGTTCTTCAAGCTCGGCACGGGCATCGGCAACAATCATGCCGTTGTCTTGAACGGAAATAACGGGGTCATCTTCAAAGTCATATTCATCTTCAATGTCACCGACAATTTCTTCCAATAAGTCCTCAATGGTGACAAGACCGTCAATGCCGCCATATTCATCAACCACCAAGGCCATGTGGATTTTGTTGATTTGCATTTCGCTTAGCAAGTCAAGCACGCGCATGGAGGGAGATACAAATTTGACATCGCGTATCGGAATGTCTTTAACTTTGGTATCTTTTTCGCCGGCTAAAAGGCTCTTTATCAAGTCAATAACGTGAATGACACCGATAACATCGTCTAAAGATCCATCATAAATCGGAATACGTGAGTGGCCGCGGGTTATCATGAGTTCGGCCAAATCTCCGACCGTGCCGTCTTTTTGAAAAGCGGCAATGTTGGCGCGGGGAATCATGGCGTGGCCGCATTTCTTGTCTTTGAGGCTTAAGATGTTGTTGAGTAAAAGTTGCTCGTGCTCGCTGAATTGATCTTCACCATTGGAGTTGGCCTCTTCAATCAAATCTTCAATGGTTTCACGGACGGTTTCGGTTTGCTTGGGAGCAAACATATTTTTAATCAGTGATTTGAAGTTTTTGTGTTCGTGGGTTTCTTCAGTCATGGCAGAGTTAATCCTCATAGGGGTTTTTAATATTCATCAGTTGTAAAATTGCGGTTTCGCAGGCTTCCATTTCGGCCGCATCTTCAGGTTCCATGTGGTCATAGCCCAAGATGTGCAACAACCCGTGTACCAGCAAATGACAATAATGGTCATGGAAAGTAACTTCTTGTTCTTGGGCTTCGCGCTCCATGGTTTCTAAGGCGATGATGATGTCTCCGAGTTCAATTTCTTCGTATAGTTCGCACTCGGCTAAAAAGTCTTCATCATCAATATTGGCAAAAGATAATACGTTTGTAGATTTATCCAGCCCGCGATATTCTTTGTTTAACTTTTGTACAAAGCTGTCATTGCTTAAGGATAAATTGATGTATAAGGGCAGGTTGAGATGAAAAAGGTCTAAATCTTGGTTGGAAAGAACCCAAGACAAAACTTTGTCGGCAACATCGGCAGAAATATCTTCAACCTCAGGTAAAACCTTTAGCCAACGGTCATCTTCAATGCTTATTTGCAGGTGTTGATTATTCATCGCCATATATCTTTTTGCTCTTTTCTTCATATGCTTTTACGATTTTGGCAACCAAGCCGTGGCGGACAACATCTTCCGCACTGAAACGGACGGCACTGATGTTGGGAATACCTTGCAGGGTTTCAAGCGAATCGCGCAGACCGGAGATTGTGCCGCGCGGTAAGTCTACCTGGCTGAGGTCGCCGTTTACAACCATGCGAGAGTTTTCACCCAGGCGGGTTAAAAACATTTTCATCTGCATCGGCGTGGTGTTTTGGGCTTCATCCAAAATGACAAAGGCATTGGACAACGTGCGGCCGCGCATGAATGCCAAGGGGGCAATTTCAATTTCGCCCAGGGCAAGTTTCTTATCAACCTGTTCGGCCGGTAACATTTCATAAAGGGCATCATATAGCGGACGCAGATAAGGGTCAACTTTTTCTTTAAGGTCGCCCGGTAAGAAGCCAAGGTTTTCACCGGCTTCAACGGCCGGACGCGACAAAATAATCTTATCAATCTTGCCTTCCAACATCATGGAAACGGCTAAAGCTACCGCCAGATAAGTTTTACCGGTACCGGCAGGGCCAAGGCCGAAAACAAGCTCATTTTTCATCATCTCTTGGATGTAGAGCGCCTGAGTGGCCGAGCGCGGATAAATGTGGCGCTTTTTGGTCTTGAGCACAATGTCGTTTAAGTCGGCATTGTCTATTTTTTGTGCTTCATTATTGCTCATGCGAACCGCGGCTTTAACTTCTTCGGTTGAAACTTCAATGCCTTTGGAAAGTTTGTGGTATAAAATATCAATGGCATTTTTGGCCTGAGCGGCGGCAGTGTCATCTCCTTTGATGGTGACTTGGTTGCCGAATGTGCTTATCTCCACCCCTAAAAGGTTTTCAATTAATTTGAGGTGTGCATCGGCCTCGCCGACCAGCTGTTGAACCAAAGTGTTGTTGTAGAGTTCAAAGCTTATTTCTGCCATGGTTATAATCCTTCCGCAATTCCGCTAAGTGAGTTGGTGTTGGCTTCGGTAATTTTGACCGAAACGATTTTGTTTAAATATTCTTTGCCAAGTTCGGCATGAAGGTTTTGCATATATGGCGTGCGGCCGATGAGTTGACCTTTGTGGCGCCCTTTCATGTCAAACAAGACAGGCATGGTCTTGCCTATTGAATCTTTATTAAACCGCAATTGGTAAGAAAATAGTAAATTTTGCAAAATTTCCAGACGCTCTTTTTTGACCTTTTCTTCTACCTGGTTTTCATAGACAGCGGCCGGCGTGCCCGGACGACGACTGTATTTGAATGAAAATGCCTGAATGTATTTGACATAGTTGACCATGTCTAACGTGGCTTGAAAATCTTGGTCGGTTTCTCCGGGGAAGCCGACAATAAAATCTGATGACAGCCCGATATTCGGATTGGCATCTTTGAGTTTGTCAATAATGCGCATATAATCATCACGATTATGGCGACGATTCATGGCTTTTAATATTCTGTCAGAACCGGATTGTACCGGAAGATGCAAATAGGGCATCAGTTTTGGTAAATCGCGGTGGCAGGCAATAAGGTCTTCATTGACATCAGCCGGATAAGAAGTGGTGTAGCGCAGACGCTCCAGTCCGTCAATTTCGCTCAAGCGGCGCAATAAATATGCCAAATCGCGCTCATGACCGGCAGCGTCTTCCCCGTGGTAAGAGTTTACGTTTTGTCCGAGCAGGTTTATCTCAAGCGTGCCGTCAGCGACCAAACGTTTGGCTTCTGCAATAACGGCTTCAACCGGACGAGAAAATTCTGCCCCGCGGGTATAAGGAACAACGCAGTAAGTGCAAAAATTGTTGCAGCCTTCTTGTATGGCCAAATAAGAACAACCGCCGTGTGCGTGGTTGTCTGGCAAATAGTCAAATTTGTCAATGGCCGGAAAGTCCGTGTCAATCAGGCTGATACCTCTTTGACGCTCAATTTTAGCCAGAAGCTCGGGAATGCGATAATAGGTTAACGGGCCGGTTGCAAAATCAACATATGGGGCACGTTTGGCAATTTGTTCATCTTCGGCTTGAACCACGCAACCTGCCAAACCGATAATCATATCTTGACCGGTTTGGGCCAATCGTTCTTGCTTGAGGTTATATAAACGCCCCAGGTCGGAAAAAACTTTTTCGGCGGCTTTTTCTCGGATGTGACAGGTGTTAAAAATAACCAAATCTGCCTGATTTACGGATGCGGCTTCTTCATAGCCGAGGTTTTGCAACATATCGGCAATGCGAGAGGAATCATAGACGTTCATCTGGCAGCCGAAAGTTTTGATATAATATTTCTTACTCACGCTTTTCTCTTTAAATAACTTATTTTTTTCTTTTATTTTAGCCCTGATAGTCCAGAATTTCAACGAGTTTTTAAGAGTTTTGCTTTTTTTGATTGCTAAAAAGGGCAAATATTTATAAGATAAGAACAGTTAACAAGGAGATCTCAGCATGAATAATTCAGTTACGGAGCATAACATGGAATTTGCAGCAGAAATGACGGAAGATCAGCGAATCGCTTTTATGATGGCTTTGGCCCGCTTGGCTAATGCCGACGGCAAACTTGATGCCGATGAAAGAGAAT
>CALXWF010000051.1 GCA_944392285.1 uncultured Alphaproteobacteria bacterium
ACATTGTCAAGCAAGGCTGAGAAAAAGGCTGTTACGATTGCCAAAACAACCATTAATCCTCTGGGGTTGGCTTTGACTTTTTTGGCAGCCCAAATGGCAACATATTGAAACATGCCGGATTTTTCGGAAATGCCGACAATCGTCATCATGCCGATTAATAGCGCCAAGGTGTTGAAGTCTATGCCTTCAATGGCGGTTTCTTGGGTTAAAATACCGGCAAAAATCATAACCGCGGCACCAAGCAGGGCTACGACCGCGCGGTTGAGCTTTTCGGTAAATAAGATCATGTAGCTGATAATTAAAATGGCAGTGGATAAAATTTTTGGATCCATGCCGAAAATAATGTTCGAGGCATGAGCCAAGTCTGCAGCCTGCACAGGGATACTCCTTATATTAATAACCAGTTTCTAACTTACTTGTTATTTCTCAAGATTTCGTTAAATATAGTTATTAAAATGTAAAAGTTTAGCCCTTATTATTTCTGCCTTGTCGATTTATCTTCCAAATGATGAATAATGCCGTACAAGGTGCTGATATCTTGCTCGGTTAACTGCATTCTTAAAAACATGTTGCGAATGTTGCGCATCATGGGAATCCTTTTGTCATCAGAGCGAAAAGTATGATGCGTTTCCAACTCGGTTTCTAAAAATGAAAAGAAGCGTCCTATTTGTTCTTTAGCGGCAGGTTTGGTTTTGTTGGTTATGAGTTGCGAATCCGGTACATTAATTTGTTTTTTATAGAGTTCGTAGCCAACTAAAAGCACAGCCTGAGATAAATTAAGCGAACAATGTTCCGGATTAAGCGGAATTTCAATAATTTCATCACTTAAAACAACATCGTCGTTGTGCAGACCCGTGCGTTCCGGACCAAACAAAATGCCGTAGCGGGTTTGATTGACTAAATCATCGGTAATTTTTTTGGCGGCGGCTTCTGCCGTATTGATGGTTTTTATCATGTCACGGCGTCTGGCTGTGGTGGCAAAAACTTTTTCGAGGTCAGCAACGGCTTCGGCGGTTGATGAGAAAATTTGAGCGTTATATAAGATTTTTTCGGCTCCGGAGGCGGCGGCAATGGCATTGTCGGATAAATGATTTTCTTTGGGGGCTACCAAGCGCATATGGTAAAGCCCGCAATTCATCATGGCGCGGGCAGACATGCCGATATTAACGGCCAACTGAGGTTGAACCAAGATAATAAAAGGTTGATTTTCAGACATTGCTTCTTTTATTCCTTATTCTTCTTTTGGCGGTGTCATTTTTGTTTTGATGTAGTCTGTATATGCTTTGGTGTCTTGAATGTCAATATCTTCTCCGCCTTGAAAAAGCTCAGGATAGCGATTGTTAAGCGCTTTAAGATTGCGTACGGTTTCTTTGCGCTCTGCTGTGTCTGCACGTTCGGCGTTGACTTTTAGGGTTTTATCATATTCTCTTTCGCTTTGGTTTTTGGCTTCAGCCGTGGCTATTTGGCCGGCATAAATGCTGTCGGCACGGTCTAAGATATTTTGAACGCTATCTGTCGAATTTTGTTGTGGCGTCGCGGTTTTATCAGCACCGGCTTGTCCCGAGGTGTTTGCGGGTGAGGGTGAAGTTTTTTGTGCCTGAGGTTGTATCTGTCTTGCTTGCGGCGTTTCGGAGCTGAGCATTTGTGCTTGGGCAGAAAAGCAAAAAGCCGTGAATATTGTTGCCAAAAGATATTTGTTCATGCAAACCTCCTAGTCTGTTGACAAAACATCAATTGAATTAAACAGCAGATTTTCAATATCAAGCCCGGTTCCGTCTTCAAAATTATTCATTAAAGATCTGGTAATGCCGCCGAGAGGGTCGGTTTTCATGTCGGTGGCACCGATAGAATCGTATGATTCTCTTAAATATCTGGCATAGTTTTTGGGCATGTCTTTAATGTTTTGGTCATAGCTATCAGGAATTTTATATCCCATACCTCTTAAGTGCTCAAGCATTACGAGCATGTTGTGGCGGTTAACTTCAGGGGCTATCATTTCTTGTCCCATTGCGGTGCCGTAAGTCGTGGCTTCACCAACATAGTTTAAGCCGCGATCATGTCGGCCGCTGCCGCGCCAGGTTTGGGTGTTGGTTCTGTCTCTGGCTCGGGCCCAAGGATCTACGGGCATAATTTCACCGCCGCTGGAGTTGTTTTCATATGCGGGAGCATTCGGAGCTTCAGCCGGGCCTTGTTCAATTACGTTGTCACCGAAGTACCCGTCGTTGGGGTGGGGCGCCCAGGGATTTGCCGGAAGTTGCGCTAAAGCTGTTGTCGTCAAGCACAACATGCCAAGTCCGGTTATGGCTGCGAGATAGTTTTTCATGATATCCTCCACCTTGCTTCTTTCTGATATTATAGTACAAAATTAAGCCAAAGAGTATTACAAATTTGTTAATTCTGTAATAATTCCTCCGCCTAAGACTCTGCTGCCGTCATAAAAGCAGGCTACTTGTCCGGGGGCCGTGCCATAAAAATCTTCAAGCAAATGAATTTCGGCAGTGTTTTGCTTGGCGTTAAAAAATACCTCGGCTTTGATTATTTTTTGTCTGGAACGTAGTTTGACGTCTAAAATTTGACTTTCAGGTATTTTTTCTGCAAGCCAGTTCAGCTCTCTGATATGGACTTTTTGACTTAATAATTCCTCTTTACTGCCGACAATTAAGCGGTTGTTTTTTGCGTCTAATTTAATAACGTATAAAATATTGCCGCCGCCGATGCCCATGCCTCGGCGTTGTCCGACCGTGTAGTGGATTAATCCTTGATGGCGACCGAGAACTTTGCCTGAGGTGTCCACAATTTCACCGGCTGAAAAATTTGCATGAGGGCGAAGTTTGCTGATGAGTTCGGAATAATGCCCGTCGGCTACAAAGCAAATGTCTTGGCTGTCTGCTTTTTGGTATATTTCAAGTCCGGCTTCCTTGGCAATGGCTCGTGTTTGCTCTTTATCAAATTTGGCTAAAGGACAACGCAGCATTTGTAAATCTGCCTTATTAATCATGCTTAAAAAATAGCTCTGGTCGCGTTTTTCGTCTGCGGCTTTGTGCAACTCAACGCCGTTTGCGGTGATTTTTATGTCAGCATAGTGGCCGGTGACCAATATGTCTGCTTGATGTTGACGGGCAAATTCTGCAAGGAGGCCGATTTTGATGTGACGATTACACATAATGCAAGGCGAGGGGGTCTCTCCTTTAAGATACGAATCGGCAAAATAGTCTACGACTTTGGTGGCAAATGCCTCTTTAAAATCTAAATAATAATGCTCTATTCCAAGTGCTTTGGCAACTTTTGCGGCATCTCGGATTGAAGAAACTTCAGTTGAATAAGGCGGGCGCAATAAGTCCATTGTTACCCCAAGTACTTGATATCCTTGAGATTTTAGCATTGCTGCGGCTGCCGAGCTGTCTACCCCGCCGGACATGGCGACGCAAACCCGGGTTTGATTCTTGCTTTTGGTTGTTCCAAGTGCGTTTAAGCTCATTTAGTTTTTGCCTTGTCGTTGGTTAATTTCTTGGCGCAATTGTATAATCTCGCGGCGAAGCTCTGCAATCTCTTTTTCTAATGGGTCTTCAAAATTATTGCTGACACCATAAGCGTAAAAGACTTTGCGAGATTTGTCTTTTCCTTGCGTTTTGTGCGCCGGAACACCGACTACCGTGCAATCTGACGGAACATCTTTGACAACCACCGCATTGGAGCCGATTTTGCAGTTGTTACCGATTTTTATCGGGCCTAAAACTTGAGCGCCTGAACCGATAATGACATTGTTGCCGATGGTCGGGTGCCGTTTGGCGGTGATTTTGCCGTTGCTGTCAAAGGCTGTGGTGCCGCCGAGTGTTACATCATGATAAAGGGTGACGTTATCGCCGATTTCCGAGGTCTCACCAATGACGACGCCCATGCCGTGGTCAATGAAAAATCCTTTGCCGATTTTTGCTCCGGGGTGAATTTCAATGCCGGTTAAAAAACGCCCGATTTGTGATAATAGGCGTGCCGTTAAGTGTAAATTATGCCGCCATAACCAGTGTGCTGCGCGGTAAATGACTACGGCATGAAAGCCGGATGAGCAGAGTGCCGCTTCGGTTTTGGAACGCGTGGCCGGGTCTCTGGCCAGAACAGCCTCTAAGTCTGATAAAATTAGCTTGTATTTTGCTTTCATTTTATGTTACATTCCTAAAAATTAATAATTTATAGACTATTTGTTGTTATCATACCAACATGGTTACTAAATTTAGGTTAAAAAAAGAGATAATAAATGACTGAAGTATTATTTAACGGGCATGCCGGACGTTTGGAAGGACGCTATCATGCCAGCAGCAAACCCGGGGCCCCGATTGCTTTGATTTTGCATCCGCATCCGCAATATGGCGGAACCATGAATAATAAAGTGGTGTATACTTTGTTCAGCTGTTTTCAAAACTTGGGTTTTTCAGTCTTGCGTTTTAATTTTAGAAGCGTAGGGCGCTCTCAAGGTGAATTTGAGGACGGTCCCGGAGAGCTCTCCGATGCTACGGTTGCTCTTGATTGGCTGCAATCGGTTAATCCGGAGGCCAGACAATGCTGGATTGCCGGTTATTCTTTCGGGGCGTGGATTGGTTTGCAATTGTTGATGCGTCGTCCGGATATTAATAATTTTATTGCCGTTTCACCTCCGGCCAATGAAAAGGATTTCTCTTTCTTGGCTCCTTGTCCGACGTCGGGTTTAATCACTCAAGGCGGAATTGATGAAATCGTTAATCCGGCAAGTGTTGCTGCCATGGCTAAACGTTTGAATACACAGCGCAATGTTGAGGTTGACTTTGCTTTGATTGAAGAAGCCGATCATATGTATAACAATCACTTGGTTGATTTGTATAAAATTGTCGGAAATTATGTTATTGAAGCCTGTAAGAAAAAAGCGCCGCAGAAAAAACGCCGCGGACGTCGCAAAAAAAGCGAAATCGAAAATAGCACAGATGAGCCTTTGTTGCTTACGGATGAGGCCGCAGATGAAGGAATGGACGCCGATTTCGATGATGACTTTGATGAAGGCGATGATGAATAAAATTAAAACCCCGATTAGTTTTCGGGGTTTTTTTTGATGTATTGCAGAATATATACTCTAATTGCGCTTGATAGATTTTCATGCGTTCTGTTTTCATCAATCTCGGTTATCAACGCATTTATAGTTAGGCCGCGTTTCTTGGCAATGGTTTGCAGTTCGTTAAAAAATTCTGCTTCAAGTGAAATGCTGGTGGCATGCCTTCCGGCAATGATGACGGATTTTTTTAACATCTTATTTTTTGCGGTAGGCGTCAATTGAGATTACGGGGGCTATGCCGTTCGAAACCTTTTTATTTTCTTCAGGTGTTTCTTCTTCTATTTCATTAATGATGTCTTGGTGGGTTAGGGGCTTGCCAAAAGCATCATCGGCAATGTTAAAGCTTAAACCGAATTTTGCATGCGGGTCTGCAAAGTAGGTGATGGCATCAAAGGGAATGACCAGTGTCTGCGGAATGCCGCTAAAACTTAATTCAACCGAAAAATAGTCCTCAAAGACCTGCAGGTTGGCAAATTGGTGTTGTAATACAATGGTCATTTCTTCAGGATATTGCTGACGCAATTCTTCAGATACTTCGGTGCGGGGATAATTGGTCTTAAATGTAATGTAAAAATGATGCTCGCCCGGAAGACCTTGCTCTTCGGCAATTTTTAAGGCTTCAATTACAACATGTTTTAATGATTTTTCAATCAGCTTGTCATAATTGATGGTGTTTAAGTAAACAGACATTCTTTTCTATCCCCAATTAAATAAAAAGTGAGCCCTTCTGTTGCTGGGCGGCTCCTTCCCCACTTGTGGCTAACCATAGCCTCAAGAATTGTGCTTTGTTGCAGCTACATTAAGCAGCGATAGCAACAGGTGCTACGTTATTATCGTTAGCATTCATTTATTTTGAACCGATAACGGTGGTATCTCACCGGACACAGCAAATCTACCTTTACTGCAACCTGTCAATCCTATTTCACCCCCAAAAGTTTTTGGTGGAGGTGCTGGGTGCTGCCCCCAGGTCCAAGTAGCCTATTTCATAGTGCCTCTGGTGTCACAGTCGAATTGCTCCGACTCCTTCATTATATACTAAGTTTTGTTAAATTCAATAGTGCAATGTTGTCATCGAAACGTTGACAAACAAAGCTCTTTTGTGGAAAATGGCTCTAAGGAGAAAAATTATGACTAAAGTTGCGATTTGGTGCCGCCATAAAGATGATAATGTTATCGGTATCGGGGCTGATATTCCATGGAAAGTGCCCTCCGATGCCAAAAAATTTTGGCAGATGGTCGCTGAAAGGCAGATTGTTTGCGGGCGCAAAACTTATCTTTCCTTTCCGCAAAAATGTTTGCAAAGGCAAGAAATTATCGTTGTAACCAAAGATGAAAATTTTGAAGTCTTTGATGAAAAAAAACATTTAAGAGTATCAGATTTAAAAGTTTTTAAAAATTGGGATAAAGATTTGTATATTGCAGGTGGGGCGCAAATCTATAATGCTTTTGTGGCCGGCGGTGTGGAAAAACTTATGCCGGAAATTATTGTCGATTGTGTGTATGTCGGCGATATGTTGCCAAATTTGCAAGGAGAAAAGGCGGATATTTCCGATTCAATTGCCGTGATGGAGAAAAAATATCGTCAAATATCCAACACTTATGAGCTTGATAATGTTTTGACCCGTATTTTTGTGCGTAAAGGTGAATTTGTTGACCAAGGCGTGTTGAAACATCTCTTAAACGTAATTGAGAATCAAGGCCAAAAAGTCGTTGAATTATAAAGAAAAAGCACTCGGCGGATAATGTTTCCGGAGTGCTTTCAGCTTTTAAAATTCATAACACTTATTTAATAATAAAACAAATCTCCCCGTTTTTTTCTTTACGTTGTAACTGCACGTTTTTAATGTGGCAGCTTTCTGTAATTTCTTTCGGGGGTTTGGCCAAATTATTCTCGCGTTGGAAAGTGGCGTTGCCGCTTAAAATGTCCAACATAATCAGATATTCGACCAATTGTCCTTTGTCCTCGCTTAGGCCGTGAATGCTCCATACGGCATAGTCGGTAAAAGCGTTAAATACTGTCGATGGACGTTTGAAACTGACAATTTGCGGGCAGGGATGTTCATTATCATCTAAAACTAAATCCCAAACTTCGGCTTTATGTCTTAAAATTTCTAACGCCGCAGATTCTTTTGCAATCGTTTTCATACCTAATTGTTTTGCATAATGATAATTTTGCAAAACCAATAAAGCACAATTTTCTCTTATTTTCAATAAATTTTAGGCAAGAAACGTTAATGTAATGCCAATAACCAAGGGAATGGAAAGATTGTCATCAATCCCGAGTTTGTCTTCAAACATTTCAGCCATTGTGGCTAATGCACAAGCAATAACGCCTGCCGTGGTAAAATGAAACAAAGGCTCATACAGCATATTTATGAACAAAGCACTGAGGAAAAACGCTGTTGTTCCCTCTAATGATTTGTTTTTATAAAGTTTTCTGGTGCCAAAGGCTTTGCCGAACAGGGCAGCGCAAGTGTCCGATATTAACATCACCGTCATGGCTATCATGGCAATCGGTTTGCTAAACAATAAAGTACAAACAATGGCGGCCGCTAAAACATACATGGAGCCGCTGACCTGAAATTGGGTGCGGACACGCTCTTTGTTGCGTAAGGTCTTGAAAAATAACATACCAAAAGTACGTCTGGCCCATTTCCATTTTTTATAGTTGCCATATTCTAACAATGCATCGCCGACAAAAATAACGGCAAAAATGCTGATGGCCGTAAATTGGGCGGCAAAATAAATGAGCGCCGGTATCCATAGCGAACTTAAATGAATAGACTTGCGGTACAGCTCATGACGATAGTCTTTCTTGATGGAAAGACGTAATTGAATTCTTTGTAAACGCAATTGCTGCAACATATGTTGGCGGTTGCTGCGATAGGCTGCCAATAATTTGTCACGGAGCTGATTGTATTTTTTCATCTTCTTCCTCATTTGGGTTGCATTAGAGTTTAATAACATTCTGTTATAAAAAGCAAGCGTTAATCCGTGATTGTGGGCAGAAAAAAAGCTCCCTTGCGGGAGCTCTTCTTAAATGGCTTGTTTAACGGCTTCAATCGCCTCGGCAATGTTGCCGCTGTTCGGGCCACCGGCCTGAGCCATGTCGGGACGTCCGCCGCCGCCTTGGCCGCCAACTGCCTGAGAGGCAATTTTTACCAAATCTACGGCTGAATATTTGTCAGTCAGGTCTTTGGTAACGCCGACAACGATAGAGGCTTTTTCATCTTTATCGGTGGCTAAAACCACAATACCCGACTTGAGATATTTGTTGATCTCATCAATAAAGGCTTTCAGCTCTTTGGGGTGGACGTTGGGTACCGTGCGTCCGACAAATTTAACACCGTTCACCAGCTCAAATTTGTCTTGATTATCAGCTGTTTTGGCATTGGCAAAAGTCTTTTTGAGCTCAAAAATATCAGCTTCTAATTTTTTCTTTTCTTCAAGTAATTGTTTAACGCGTTTTTCAATGTCGTTGAAATTTGATTTCAGCAAGTTGGCGACATTGTGCAGTTTGTCTTCAATGTCTTGAACAAATTTCTCGGCTTGTTTGCCGGTGACACATTCAATACGGCGAATGCCCGCAGCTACCGAAGATTCTGATACAATGTTGAAATAACCGATATCACCGGTTGAATTAACATGCGTTCCACCGCAAAGCTCACGTGAAAAGACTTTGCCGTCTTTTTCCATGGAAACCATACGTACTTCTTCACCATATTTTTCACCAAACAAAGCCATGGCTCCTTGCTTAATGGCTTCATCCGGCGTCATTAAAGTGGTTATAACTTTGTAGTTTTGACGAATGGCCTCATTGACGATGTCTTCGGCACGGCGCAGTTCTTCTGGCGTAATTTGTTTGGGGTGTGAAATGTCAAAACGCATGTGGTCGGCACAAACCAAAGAGCCTTTTTGTGTGACATGATCACCCAAAATCTCTCTTAGGGCTTTGTGAACCAAGTGGGTAACCGAGTGGTTGGCACGAATGGCGTTACGATTGGTTTCATTAACTTCAAACAAGGCACTGTCGCCGACTTTGACTTCTCCTTCAAGGAGTTTGCAACAATGGATAAACAAACCGTCTAATTTGCGCAGTGTATCCGTGACCTCGATTTTGAAATCTTTGCCGATGATTTTGCCGATATCGCCGACTTGGCCGCCGCATTCTCCATAGAAAGGTGTTTGATTGGCCAAAAGATAAAACTCGCCGTTCTTTACGCTTTCAACCGCTTGGTTATTTTGAACCAAGGCTGTAATCATGGCGTCTGAACGCGTGGTGGTGTAGCCTAAAAATTCGGTTGACCCCAGCTTGTCCATCAGCTCAAACCAAATTTTTTCGGTTCCGGCATCTCCGCTTCCGGCCCAGTTTTTGCGGGCTTCGGCTTTTTGTTTGGCCATGGCCGCTTCAAAACCTTGAGTATCTACATTGATATTTTTCAGTTTTAAGGCATCTTGGGTTAAATCAAGCGGAAAACCATAAGTGTCATATAAGCGAAATGCCGTGTCACCGCTTAAAGTGTCTCCGGCTTTTAAGGTCGAAGTTTCTTCATCTAACAGACGCAACCCTTTCTCTAAGGTCTTGAGAAAACGGGTTTCTTCCAATTTTAAGGTCTCGGTAATCAGGGCTTCGGCACGGTAAAGCTCAGGATAAGCTTCACCCATTTCCTGTTGCAGAGCCGGCAGCAGGCGATACATTATCGGCTCACGTACACCGAGCAAGTGCGCATGACGCATGGCACGGCGCATAATACGACGCAGAACATAGCCGCGTCCTTCATTGGAGGGGAGTACCCCATCGGCAATCAAGAAACTCATGGCACGTAAATGGTCAACAATAACATTGTGTGATGACTTTAATGGGCCGTTATAGTCCGTTTTTGTGATTTTGGTTAAGGCATTAATCAGATTTTGAAACATATCAATGTCAAAATTTGAGTGAACGCCTTGTAAAATGGCCGACATTCTTTCCAAACCCATACCGGTGTCAATGGAGGGGTGTTTTAAGGGAATGCGGCTGCCGTCGGGCAAGTCTTCATATTGGTCAAAAACCAAGTTCCAAATCTCAATCCAACGGTCACCGTCTTCTTCGGGAGTTCCCGGAAGACCGCCCCAAACTTCAGGACCATGGTCATAAAAAATTTCAGAGCAAGGGCCGCAAGGTCCGGTGTCACCCATTTGCCAAAAATTGTCTTTGGTCGGGATGCGGATGATGCGCTCATCAGGTAAGCCGGCAACTTTTTTCCAAATGTTCCAGGCTTCATCATCCGTGTGATATACCGTAACTGCCAAGCGGTCTTTAGGAATGTCAAATTCTTTGGTCAGAAGCTCCCAAGCAAATTTGATGGCGTCATCCTTAAAATAATCTCCAAAAGAGAAGTTGCCGAGCATTTCAAAGAAAGTGTGGTGACGAACGTCATAGCCGACACTGTCCAAATCATTGTGCTTGCCACCGGCTCGAACTGATTTTTGGGAAGTTGCTGCTCGTTTGAACGTGGCGGTTTCGTTGCCGGTGAAAATGTTTTTGAATTGAACCATGCCCGAGTTGGTAAACATTAACGTCGGGTCGTTATCAGGAACAAGAGAACTGGACGGTATAATCTTATGTCCGTTCTTTTCAAAGAAGTTTAAATATGTACTTCTGATTTCTTTTAATGTAACAGTCATTTTTACTTCCCAAAAAATGAATAGGTTGAATTTAACCCTTCATTTTTAATGCAAAGTTTTGCGGCTGTCCAGCACAATTTATCAGTTTATGGCCATGCCTGAAGTGACGATAAAGCCAAAATTTAAGTAAGTGGCAAAGCATATCCAGATAAAATAGGGGTATAAAATATAGCCGGCGAGTGGACGAATCTTTTGAAAAATCAATAACATTTGCCATACAATAAGGTCAAGCGTAACAATAACGGCCAAAGCCAAACCAAAGTATTTCATGTAAAAAAATAAGAAACACCACAAAATTTGTAAAACCAATTGGCTGATAAAAAGTTTGTAAGTTTCAGCTTTGAAATCTTGAGGAATCGCCTCTAAAACCATATAAAATGAGATTATTATGCTGACATAGAGCAGACTCCAAACAATCGGAAAGACCGAATCGGGCGGAGTTAAGATGGGTTTGGTGGCGTCAATATACCACCCTTGGGTGCCGCTTCGTGTGAAAAGTCCGGCTAAATAGGCCGTGGTTATGACTAAAAATGCCGATATGAGCAGATTTTTTATTTTTGACATAAGAAACTCCTTTCAATAGTTTGATTTTGCATTCATATAAGCAATATAAAGGCGGTTTCAACGGCTGTTAACAGATTATAAATCAAACTTTGTTTATAGTGTCAAGCAGAGAGGAAAAATGGAATTTAAGTCTAGGTTGCTTCATGGAAAAATTTTAAACCAGTATAAAGGGCTGATTCTTGATGTCGAGCTTGACAGCAATGAGGTTGTGTCGGTTTTTTGTCCGGAGGAAGACAGCGGAAAAAATTTATATGAAATCGGTGCTGAGGTTTGGGTAACACGCAACCAGGACAAACGTCGTAAATTGCGCTATGACTGTGAGCTTCTTAATCGCGGGGAGGGGTTGATTATGGTTAATCCTTCACATAATACAGAATTGTTTTTGGAGGCCTTTGATAACGGTGTTCTAGAAGATTTTAATGCTTATACATCCATTCGTACCCTTGTGCCCGAAGACGGGGTGCAATATGCGCATTTTGAACTGCAAAATGACGATGACCAAAAGGTTTATGTGACTTTGCGCGATATTTATAATAAGCAAGGACCTTATGCGGTGTTTCCGTCTTATCTGACATTTCATGATTTTCAGACTTTTGAAGAGATGAAACGCTTGCGCGCCAGAGGCGCCAGAACGGCTTTTGTTTTGTTGGCCCCGCGAATGGATTGTTTTGAAACAAAATTTGTGTGGAATATTGACCCGATTGCCGCGGCCAGAATATTTGAAGAAGCAAAAAACGGCTTAGAGTTTTTTTGTTATGGTTGCAAAATTGATAAAAAAAGTGTAACTATAGCCAATAAAATGAAAATTAATTATGGAAATCAGAGGTGAGTTCTCGTGTCTGTTAAAAGAAAAGACGGTATTACATTATATGACAGCAGCGAATTTGAAGGAATGCGTAAAGCCGGGCGAATCGCTGCCGAGTGTTTGGATTATATTACGCCTTATGTTCAAGTCGGCGTTTCAACCGGTGAGTTAGATGATTTGTGTCGTGAATATATGACTTCTCACGGCGCTATTCCTGCTACTTTGGGGTATCATGGGTATCCGAAGTCTTGTTGTATTTCAATTAACCATGTTATTTGCCACGGTATTCCCGATTATGAGCGTAAGTTGGCAGACGGTGATATTTTAAATATTGATGTGACGACAATCGTTGACGGATGGTACGGAGATACCAGTCGTATGTATTATGCCGGAAAGCCAAAACTTAAGGCCAAACGTTTGTGTGATGTGACTTATGAATGCATGATGCGCGGTATTGATGCCGTAAAACCCGGTGCCAGATTGGGCGATATCGGCGCCACAATTCAAGAATATGCCGAAAAGTTTGGTTATTCTGTCGTTGACATGTTCTGCGGGCACGGGGTCGGCAAGGTTTTTCATGATGCGCCGAATGTTATGCATCTCGGTCGCCGCGGAACCGGCGTCTTGCTTGAAGAAGGGATGATTTTTACGATTGAGCCGATGATTAATATCGGCAAACCCGATGGTATAATCCTTCAAAACGGGTGGACAGCCGTGACCAGAGATAAATCTTTGTCGGCACAATTTGAGCATTCTTTGGCCGTGACCAAAGACGGTTATGAAGTGTTTACTTATTCACCGAAAGGTTTGGATAAACCCCCATATAACGTGAAATAAAAATATGACGGAAAGTGACGATAAAACTTATCTTGGCCACAGACAACGCCTGAAAGAACGCTTTTTAACCGATGGCGGAAAAGCGATGCCGGATTATGAGCTGTTGGAATTGTTGTTGACTTTTGCCATTCCCAGACGAGATGTTAAACCTTTGGCAAAGACCTTGATTGCCAAGTTTGGGAATTTTGCCGGCGTTATTAACGCTAATTTGCCGGATTTGATGCAAGTCAGCGGTGTGAAAGAAAATACGGCCATTATGTTGAAGATGATTGCGCAAGGGGCCAAACGCATGGCTTGGCAACAGCTTAAAGGCCATGATGAAGCCGTTATTGCCGATTATGATTCCATGATAGATTATTGTCGAACAGCCATGGCTTATAATGAAGTTGAGGAATTTCGGGTGATTTTTCTTAACAGCAAGTTTCGCGTGGTGGCGGAAGAGGTTCTGCAAAGAGGAACCATTAATACGGTTGCCATTCATCCGCGCGAGGTTATTAAGGCGGCTTTGGATAAAGGGGCCGCGGCCATGATTATGGTGCATAATCATCCGACCGGTGTGGTGAAACCTTCGCAGGCAGATGTCTCTGTTACCAAAACCATTCGTGATGCGGCAAAAAATTGCGGAATTGAGCTGTTTGATCATATTATTATCAGTAAAAACGATTATTTCAGTTTTCGGGATCAGGGAGTTTTATAATTTGGCTTTCAGATCCAAAAAATGCTTGCAAAATAAAATTTATTATGTAATTTAGAGAACGAAATCAGAATCGGGACATAGCTCAGCCTGGT
>CALXWF010000052.1 GCA_944392285.1 uncultured Alphaproteobacteria bacterium
ATATTATCGCACGGATATGAATATCAGCACAAAAGCAAACGAGCTCTTATTTGCCACCACCTTGAAAAACGCTGATGTGGACAAAATAAGAATTCATACCAAAAACTATGAGCTAACCCTAGTTAAAGAAAACGCTTATTGGAAAATTTTTCAGGCAGACTTTTACTATGCCGATGCCCACCGGTTAGAAAAACTTTTTGAGCTGATAAACTCAGCTCAAGAAACGGAATGCCTCCAACAAAACGATAAACCTTTGCAAGACAAAGTCACAATCAGCACCTATGCTCAAGGCCTTGAGCTTGATTCCTATGCCTTTGGCGGTTTTGACAAATACAATCAGCACCGCTACTACCAAAAAAACGGCACTCATAAAATATGTCTGACAACGGCCGATCCCGTTTTCCCCGAAAATTTATATGCTTGGGCGCAACAACCGTTAATGCAGGTAGCGGCCGCCGACGTTGCCGCCGTTAAGATTACGAACGGAAGTTTACAAACACAGAGCTATATTCGTCCGGCTCCGGGCTTTCCGCTTCTGAACGCTCAGGGCAGGGAAGCGGATTTGCGCAATTTCTTTGATATTATCGGCCTTTTGACATTCACAGATGTAAAATCCGCACAAAACTTTGATGACAGCATTTTTTCACAATCTGCCGAAATTGAAATAACCTTATTTTCCGGCCTTGTTTATAGATTAAAACTCTTCAAAGCCGAGCAACAATATTGGTTAACGCAAACTTTATCATCTTTAGTCCTTTCAAACCGAGGAATCAGCGATTATATAAAAGCCAATGCATTTTTATATGACAGCTGGTATTTCAGACTGCCGCCGTCAAAAGCTGCGGTTTTGGCTGAAACGGCCGGCCTCGACTAACAAAGGACAAAACGGGTGAACGACAAAACATTTACAACTTATCTTAATCTTTCGACCAACATTTTTTTTAGCTGCGACACCCAAGGTACAATAACAGATGCCCCGACAAAAACTTCTGAGTTTTTCGGCGTCGCAGACATAAATAATATGCACTTGTCAGACTTTTTTGATGAAAACAACAGCAAACTTTTGTGCCAAAAGATAACCGAGGTCTTGCAAAACAAAAAAAACAAGCGCCTAAGCCTTGCGGATAAATTTTCCAATTACGTGTTATATCTCACCCCTTGTGATGAAAAAGTCTGCTTTTGTCTGGAAAACATCTCAGAAAGAGAACATCTATCGGCACTGTTGGGAAAAACCTGGCAAAGACTTGAGTTTGCGGAAAAAACGGCCGCTATCGGCTATTGGGAGATAGATTTAGCAACGCGCGAAACTTATTGGTCGACTGAAATGTATCGATTATTTGGCCAAATACCGCACCAAAAGCTCAAAAAACACAATATTATTACCGAATATATGCAAAAAGAAGACTGGCAAGCATACAAACAAAATATAAAAAACGTGTTGCGCCGCGGCACGCCGACAGAAGGCCAAGCCCGTCTGCAAGATAAGGAAGGGAGGATTATATATTGTCAATATAATGCCGGCCTGTTAAGAGAAAACGGCAAACACAAGTTAGCCGGAACTTTCCAAGACATCAGCAAACTGATAGAAACGCAAAACGCACTGAAAATTGCCAAAGAAGAAGCCGAACGCGCCAACCAAGAAAAATCTTACTTCTTAGCCCAAGCCAGTCATGATTTGCGCCAACCGATGCAGGCCTTAAAACTCTATTTATCCACCTTAGCAGAGACTCCCATGCACAGACTGCCGCAGGAGCTTATCAGTAAAGCCGAAATTTCTGCCGAAAACCTGCGCCTGATGTTAGACAACTTCTTAGACATTTCTCAACTTGAAGTCGGAGGAATAAAATATTTTCCCTGTCTTTTCAATGTTCATATCATGCTGCACCGCATTGCGGCCGAAGCAACGGATTTGGCTGCCGAACGCCAAATAAAATTCAGTTGTTTGGGGCAGGGACAAACCGTCTGGAGCGATCCGGTACTGGTAGAAAGAATTATTCGTAATTTGCTCGGGAACGCCTTAAAATTCACCAAAAACAAAATCATTTTAGGCTCCCGCCGTGAAGAAAAGCATTTGCGCATTATGATATTAGACAACGGCAGTGGGATTTTGCCGGAAGAAAAAGAACTGATATTAAAAGAGTTTTATCAAAGCAATCGCCATAAAAAGCACCATCATCAAGGTTCCGGACTGGGGTTGGCCATTGTCAGCAAACTGTTAGATTTAATCGGTTCAAAACTTGAAATCGCCTCAATTCCCGAGCGCGGAAGTTGTTTTTCTTTTACATTGCCGCTGAACCGACCGCAAAAGTAACGGCATTATTATTGACAAGCAAAGCAAGTTCTTATAGTCTGAACCAAAGGAATAAATAATGAAAAGAATTTGTCTTTATGCCGGCTATTCACCCATAAATCAAATAGATGACTATGTCATCAGACAGGTCATTGCTTTGGCACAAGAGGCGGACGTCTTTTGTTGCTTTGATTACATGCCCAAAGACGGTGAGCTTGATAAAATTCGCCCTTATTGCAAACTGATTTTATGCGGCCGCCATAATGGCTATGACTTTGGCTCATGGCAAAAACTCATCAACCATCTTGGCTGGGAAAAGATAGAAAAATATGAGCAAATGATAATTTGCAATGACAGTTGCTACGGTCCGTTTTTCCCTTTTGCAGAAAGTTTTACCGCCGCCCAAAGACGACAAGCTGATTTTTGGGGCATGACCGCCAGTTATGAGCAATGTTACCATATCCAAAGCTATTTCATGGCCTTTAACCAAAAGATTATAAGAAATCCGGTTTTTCGCCAATTTTGGCAAGAGATAAAGCCGCAAAAAAATGTCGCCGAAGTTATAAAAAATTATGAATTAAAATTAACATCATTACTGCAAAAACAAAATTTTTCAGCTTTTGCACTGGCAACAGACACAAAAGGTGACAATCCGACATTTTATCCATTTCGGCTGTTAAGGGGGCACCATTTACCCCTTATTAAGGTCAAATGCTTTACAAAAGCAGACATTCACCTCTCCGAAGTTTGCCGCAATTGGCAAAACCTGCTGCAAAACATCAGTGACTATCCGCTGTCTTTAATTAAGAATCATTGCCAAACTTTGGGGATAGATTGCGACAAAAGCCTGACAGCCGCCATGGACAAACTTGAGGTTGCCGGCAAATTTACGTTGCCAGGCATATTTTCCATGCAGATAAATCGGAAATTATGTTTGAAAGTTAAGCTTTTTGGCTTTACAATCTGCAAAAAGTTTTTATCTTTGCAAGAAGCGCGTAAAAAGAAACAACTGATAGAAGAACTAAATCACAAGTTAAAAAGGTAACTATGTTTAAAAAACTAAAAGAAAAATTTCTAAACAGCTACACGGTAGCCAACTACCGTCAGGTCTTGCCTTATGTTCGTCCTTATTGGGGCAGGGCATTGGCCGCCGTATTAATTACGATTCCGATTGGTGGTCTTGATGCCGTAATCGCTTGGGCCTTAAAGCCCTATATGGATGTAGTCATGGTTGAAAAAAGCACGGCTGCCACGGCCTATATTCCGATTTTAATCATCATCTTCAGCTTATTTCAAAGCCTGTTAAACTACACGGCCACTTATTTAAACACTTGGGTCGGCCGCAAAGTCACCAATGACTTGAAAGAAGATTTGTTTAAGAAGTTAATGCACAATGACGCCGCTTTCTTCGACAAAAATACCTCCGGTGATATTTTATATCGTTTCAGTCTTGATGCAGACACCGCTTGCAACGGCTTTCTCAGCAACTTAAAACTATTTACCACACGCGTATTTTCATCCTTATCATTAATCGCCGTCTTAATTTATAATTCATGGGAGCTGGCCATCGTTGCCATTGTAGTATTGTTTGGTGCTTTGTTCCCCTTAACGCGCGTTCGCCGCAAAATTTTGAGCTTAATGGATAAAACCATTTTTGCCGGCGGCGCGGTTATGACACATTATAAAGAAACATTTGACGGCAACCGCCTGATTAGCTCTTACAATCTGTATGACTATCAATACAGCCGTTTTAAGGAAACCCTGCGTCAAACCTTCAAACTCGGCATGAAGATGATACAAAGAACCGGCATGTTATCGCCTTTAATGCATTTTGTCGTTTCTTTGGGTATTGCAGCCGTTATTTGGCTCGGCAGCTATTTAATCGTTCATGGCGAAATTACGAGCGGTAACTTTGTTTCCTTTATTGCAGCCTTAATCATGCTTTATACACCGATAAAAAGCATCGGAAACAACTTTAACTCGGTACAAATGGCTCTTATGGCCATGGAGCGTGTTTTTGATCAACTCAAACAGGTTCCGGCCATCAGCACACCTAAAGACGCCATTAAACTCAAACAAGTCAAGAAAACCATTGAGTATAAAGATGTTTGCTTCGAATATACGCCTGACAAACCGATTTTAAAAAATGTCAGCCTAAAAGTAAATGTCGGCGAAACCATAGCACTGGTCGGCAATTCCGGCGGCGGTAAGACAACTTTTGTTAACCTTTTGCCGCGTTTCTATGACATCAAGTCCGGCGAAATTTCAATTGACGGGGTTGACATTCGCAAAATGGACTTAGACTCATTGCGCGACAAAATAGCCATTGTTTTCCAAGACAACTTCTTATTTGCCGGCACCATTCGTGAAAACATTTTGCTTGGCAAAGAGACGGCAACCGAAGATGAAATTAAAGAAGCCGTCAAAGATGCCTGTTTGGAAGAATTTATCAATAGCCTCGACAAAGGTTTAGACACCGACATTGGTGAACGAGGCGTCTTGCTTTCCGGCGGACAAAAACAACGTATTGCCATTGCCCGCGCCTTTTTGAAGAATGCGCCGATTGTTATCTTAGACGAAGCGACATCCGCCCTTGATAACAAGTCAGAAGCCATTGTTCAGCAAGCAATTGAGAACCTTATGGCTGACCGTACGGTCTTTATCATTGCTCACCGTCTGTCAACCGTGCGCAATGCCGATAAAATCGTGGTCATTAATCACGGTGAAATTGTAGAAGTCGGCAGCCATGATGAGTTGATAAAGAAAGAAGACAGTATTTACGCTTCTTTATACAGAACGCAGCTGAAATAAAAAAAGCTCCCTTCGGGGAGCCTTTTTTTTAATCCTTTAAGCGGCTGACATCAATCCAAGCCAAGCTGCCACTAAGTTGTTCCAAACTTTTGCAATCAAGTTCAATAGCCGAATTAGCACTTCCGCAAGCCGGATAAAAGCTGTCAAAACGCTTAAGCGATTCGTCGCAATAAACCCGACACCCATCTTTCAGTGCAAAAGGACAAACGCCGCCCGGTGCGTGTCCGGTCAGCATCTCCACATCGGGAGCATTGAGCATTCTGGCCTTAAAACCGAAAAACTTTTTAAATTTTTGATTATCAATTTTGCAGTCTCCGGCCATAACCACAATCAGGCAGCCGCCGTTTTCATCATAAAAAGACAAAGTTTTGGCAATTTTTCCTTCTGCGCAATGCAAAGCTTGTGCAGCCAAAGCAACCGTGGCACTGGATTCGTCAAATTCTTGAATATCTTTGTCTTTGCCGAATTTTTGCAAATATTGCCGAACATTTTCAATACTCATAACCGATTTCACTTTCAAAAAAACATTGCAATATAAAAGTTTTGGGTTTGATTTTCTGAAGCGATATTGTATGATTTTTCACAAAAATACAAACAAATTTAATTAAAGGATAAATAAATGAGGAAAATTTCAGTCATCGGAGCCGGAAACGTCGGCGCCACTTTAGCTTACACATTAATGATAAACAATTCTGCCGATAAAATCGCCATTATTGATTTGAATCAGGATTTAGCACAAGCTCAGGTTTATGACATCCGCCCAGGCCTTGAAGCCATCAGCCGCACACAGGTATATGCCGGCACTTATGCCGATACCAAAGACAGTGATCTTGTCATCGTAACCGCCGGGCTTGGACGCAAACCGGGTGAAACTCGACTGGATTTAATTGCAAAAAATGCCAAAATTGCCAAAGATATCGCTGCAAAAATCAAAGAAAATCAATCAAAAGCCATCATCATGGTTGTTGCCAATCCGGTAGACATTATTACTGAAATTATTTCATCTGAGCTTGAAGAATATCAGGGCAGGGTATTTGGGACCGGCTGTTCAATTGACTCTGCGCGTTTTATTTCGGTTTTGGCAGATTATTTCAATCTGCGCCACAGCGATATTTCCGCTTTCATTGCCGGAGAACACGGAGCCGGTCAGGTTTCTTTATGGAGTTCGATTAAAATCTGCGGTCAACCTTTGGCAGACTACTTGCACAGTCACAATCTGAGCCTAACCGAAGAAGACAAAGCCGCTCTTGATAAAAAAGTAGCCGATATGGGAGCTTGCATTATCAGTGCCAAGGGATACACCAACTATGGCATTGCCGAAGTTTCTGCCTATATCGCCAAAGTTATTATGGACAAGCAAGAAGTAATTTTACCGCTGACTCGCCCTCTAAACGGTGAATTCGGTTATCATAAAGTTTGCATCAGCTTACCCTGTGTCTTAACCCACGAAGGCATAAAAGAAAGCCTGATTACAAAAATTGATGCCAAAGAGCGCGAAGCTTTGGTCAACACCATTGAAAACTTACAAAAAGTCAGCATTTAAGAAAGAGGTAAAAGATGAAAGATTTACAAGCAAATTATAACCTTTTGGGCGACATGGCACCTTCAGCCACTTTGATTATTTCAGCCAAAGCCAAAGAAATGAAAGCTCAAGGCATAGATGTATGTTCCATGTCAGCCGGAGAGCCGGACTTTGACACCCCTCAAGCCATAAAAGACGCCTGCATACAAGCCATTAATGAAGGCAAAGTCCGTTATTTAGCCTCAAGCGGCCTGCCGGAATTAAAAGAAGAGATTGTCAAAAAATTTGCTGCAAACGGCATTAAGACAAACAAAGAGAATATTGTGATTGCCACCGGCGCCAAATTTGCCATTTTTGAGGCCATAATGTCACTCTGCGGGAAAGATGACGAAGTTATTTTATTCTCACCTTATTGGCTGTCTTATCCTGAAATTATCAAAGCCTCCGGCGCCAAGGCCGTTGAGGTAAAGACCACGCTTGAAAACAATTATGAACCTAAAAAAGCAGATTTGGAAAAAGCCATCACCGACAAAACCAAATTAATCATCGTCAACTCCCCCAACAACCCGACAGGTGCTGTTTATTCTGAGCAAACCTTAAAAATGATTGCAGAAATTGCGATCAGCCGCAATATTATGGTCTTGTCTGACGAAATTTATGAAAAACTGGTATACAACGGCAAAAAGCATCTGAGTATTGCCTCGTTAAATGATCAGATTGCCGCCCAAACCATTACCGTAAACGGTTTTTCCAAAGCCTATGCCATGACCGGCTGGCGCTTGGGTTATTTAACCGCGCCTTTGTGGTTAGCCAAAAGAATTTCGGCACTTCAAAGCCACGCCACCAGCAATGCCACATCTTTTGTGCAATATGCCGGTGTCAGTGCTCTGCAAGGCAAAGCAGACAAAGATGTTACTGCCATGGTAACGGCATTTGCTCAAAGACAACAACTCATCTGCAATTTATTAGATGAAATAAAGGGCCTAAAATATGCCAAACCCCAAGGGGCCTTTTATGTTTTGTGCGACATTTCTCAAAGCGGTCTAAATGCCGATGATTTTGCCAAACAGCTTTTAGAGCAACAAAAGCTCGCAGTCATTCCTTGCACGGCCTTTGGCGCTCCTGAATGCATCCGCCTAAGCTATGCTTGCTCGGAAGCCAACATCAAAGAGGCAATTAAACGCTTAAAAACCTTTATGGAACAAAAGTAAAAAAACTTAAAGCCCTCTGAAAAGAGGGCTTTTGATTTTCAGACATTGCCTATACCAATAAAAAAGAGGCGCGTGGGGGCTACTCTTCGCCGCAAGCGGCTTGAGTTGCACAGGCGCAATTTTTGCCTTTGGCAAAACCGGCGGTACCCGCGTCCCGCCTATTGCTGGTAGTCGAACCCCAGCCTCTGGGCTTCAAACCCGACATTGCCTATACCAATAAAAAAGAGGCCTCTTAAAAGAGACCTCTTTTTTATTGGTAGGCGCGTGGGGGTTCGAACCCCAGACCCACTGATTAAGAGTCAGTTGCTCTACCAACTGAGCTACGCACCCATAACATTTGTTATGAACAATGCGGAATATAAACTCTAAAAAAAATTTTTGCAACACCTTTTTTAAATTAATTAATATTCAATATGTCCGCTTTTATTTTTCCATTTTTGCATAACCTCAACCGCCTCCGGCAAATCAATTTTATGCAAAGAAATCGGATCATCTTCATAAAACACGCGGTCACGAAACCCGATATTCTCAGCATCATAACGGTCCGCCGCATAATAAACTTCTGCAATATTTGCCCATTTACAAGCATTCAGACACATGGGGCAGGGCTCACATGAGGTATAAAGAATACAACCGCTTAAATCAAAACTCTTAATATTTTTACAAGCATTCCGAATGGCAACAACTTCACCATGCGCCGTCGGGTCGTTGTCTAACACCACATGATTATAGCCTTGGCCGATGATTTTTCCGTTTTTGTCAACAATCACACAGCCGAAAGGCGAACTGCCTCCTTCAACCGATTCGTTACTGAGCTGAATCGCCAAGCGCAAATTATCTTCATGATTTATCATAGTTTTTTCCTTTATAAGCAATTTTTCATAAGCCCATATTTTAAGGTGAAAAATCTAAATTTTCGTTAAAAAAGTACTTGACAAAATAAAGGGAAAAAATTATTTTGACACTGAATTTCAATTATTAAGACAATTATCAACATCAAATGAAGGTAAAAAAACGGCATCTCCAATTACCGCAACCACAAAAACGTTCTTGTACTTTATCAAATGGAAGCTCCTATAAATGCATAGTTCTTATATTGATATCGTGGAAGTGGTAAGCTGTTTTTTTAAGAGCGTGTTGTGAAACACCCTCTGTTTTTTGGAAATTCATAGCTAGACTATAATAACCGAGAGGTACGGATTTTTTTGAGCTTTGTTGGCCGTGCCTCTCCCCCATAGGGTGCTTGACTTACTCAGTCAACACCCTTTTTTCATATCATTTTAGCAAGAATATTGAATTTTTCTCAAAAAGTTATATAACCAAAAGAAGAAAATAACTTTGTGGGAGATAAAAATGAAGAAAAAATACATTATATTAGGCATAGTCGCGGTTGCCGCCGTAGCTGCTTATGTCTTTACCCCTTCACTGGACAGCATTGTACGTCGTTTGGTCAACAAATATGGAAGTGAAGTTACCGGCACAAATGTTGATTTACAGGAATTCAACCTTTCTTTGAGCAAAGGCGAGGGTTCAATCTCTCAAATTACCATTGCCAACCCCAAAAACTATTCCGCTCCATATCTGTTCAAATTAGCCGAAATCAGCGTTAAAGTTAACCTTAAAAGTCTGACATCAAATACCATTATCATTGATGAGATTAAAATCAACAAACCCGAAATCACATATGAAATGTTATCTTTAACCCAAAACAACATTTCTGAAGTTTTAAAAAACATTGAAAACTACGGACAAAAAGGCTCTCAAGCATCAGATAAATCAGACAAAAAAGCTGAATCACAAAATACCGACGAGGCTTCAAGCAAAAAAGTCATTATTAAAAATTTGGTAATTGCCGGCGGTGATATCAACATAATCGCAGCCTTACCCGGCAAGAGCCAAGAACTTTCCGTCAAACTTCCGCCCATTCGCATGCAAGGAATTGGCGAGAGCCGCCAAGGTGAGAGCATTCCGTCACTTATCGCCTCTGTCATCAACAAAATATTAACCACGGCCTCTCAAACTGTTATCAAAAGCGGTGCCGTTGATCTTAAAGGCATCGCACAAGAAAATTTAGACACGGTTGTCGGCGGGGTCAAAGAGCGAATAAAATCCATTGGTATCTTTGGTAAATAGCTCAAAAAAAGAGCCTTCGATTGAAGGCTCTTTTTTTATTGCATATAACTTTGCAAAATTGCCGGTGTGATAAGTTGCGGCAAAATTACATAATTTTTACTCTGCGGCGGATAATAAATATAAAGAGGTATACTGTTGCGTCCATATGTTTTCAAGGCTTTTGCAATATCCGCGTCATGGTTGGTCCAATCTGCTCTAAAGAGTGTAATTTGCTTTTTCTCAACCAATTTGGCAAAGGCGTCTGACTGTAGAGCCACTTTTTGGTTTGCCAAACAAGTAATACACCATTTAGCCGTAAAATTAATAAACACGGGCTTACCTTCTTCAACCAACCGACTGACTTTTTGCTGATTATAATTTTCCCAAAAAATATCTTGCTCTTGAGCAATACTACGACTGTTTACCTGATTATACAAAACCCACACCAACCAAACAACGGTTAAGAACACCGGTATGGCAAAAACTTTTTTCAAAATTTCCATCCATTTTCCGGGACGCGGCAAAACCTTGTGCACGGCTTTTGGAAACAAGCCGACCAAAGTAAAGGGCAGGGCATAACCGACACTCAAAGCCAAAAAGACCGGATAAAAAACATAAAGCGGCCGCGACAATGTATAACCGATGGCAATTCCCATAAACGGAGCCGTACAGGGACTGGCAATCAACACGGCAAAAAATCCGGTCATAAAGGCTTCTATTTTTTGTCTTTTAAAAGAGATTCGCCCGACCTTATTTGCCAAAGGATTACGCAAAGTCACAATATCAAGCAACATTAAGAACACAATGCCGAAAATAACAATCATTGCCGCCACAAATGCCGGAGATTGTAACTGGAAGCCCCAGCCGATTTGTTCTCCCTGAGCGCGCAAAACGACCAAAACCGTAGCCACGGATAAAAATGAAAGGACTACGCCGGCAAAATAAAACAAAGATTCGATTTGGCTTTTTTTCCGATTATAAGGTGATTGCGCCAAAGTAATGGCCTTAAGCGCCAATATCGGAAAAATACAAGGCATAAAGTTCAAAATCACGCCGCCGATAAAAGCCATAACCAAAACCCACAAAAAACCGCCGGAAAACTCTGAAACAAAATTATCCTCTGTAAGCTCCTGCGCTGTTTGCCACAAGGGGTTTTCTACAATTTTATTACCGACAGGTAATGAAAAATGCAACTGAATCTTTTCCAACACGCATTCATCTTTACAAGCCTGCCATGAGATTTCAGCCGCCAAAACTTCTCCGTTTTTTAACTCTTTCGGTAACAAAATACGCGTCTGATAATAGGCTTCCGAAGCATAACCGAACTGAACAATCCCTTCATCTTCGAAAGTCTCCGGCTTGCTCCATATAACCTCTTCTTGCGCAAAATCTTTCGGCAGTTTCCAAACAACACGGGTCGGGATTCCGATATCTCCGGGGTTTTCAGCCAAAATATGCCAGCCGCCCATTGGCGTAAATTTAATTAAAATATCCAATTCTTGTCCGGGAACAAAATTTTCGGCAGAAGTCAAGAGTTCGACACTGACCTTATCTGTCGCTTCCGTAAAAGAGAGGGCGCGGCTTTCTCCGCAAAAGAACAAAGCCACACCCGCAACGACCAAAAATTTCAGAATTTTAATCATTGATTATTTCAAATTCCGTTTTGCAATGGTAAAGTTATAATAAGCAGCGGCAATAACCGTCAAGGCTTTAACCAAAGACAAGATACCCAAAACAATGGCCACCTGCAAGAAAAAGCCCGGAACCACACACAAAACGACCAAAGCAATCATCGTTTCAAAACCCTGAGCAAATCCGCCGAGATAAAACGGGGAAGAAGTCATATCTTCTTTTTTGCCGCAGTCATTTTTATAAGCGATAACCGCATAAGCCAACATGGCACAAGCCGCCGCCGTAAATGCAAAAAGCAAGAAAGCAGCCGCAACGGCGTTTTGCATGGGATCAGCCAAAGCAAAACCAAAGATTACGCCGGCATAAAACACATAATCCAAGGCAGCATCCAAAAACAAACCAAAATCCGTCGGCTTGTCATGACGTGCAATGGCGCCGTCCAAAGCATCAAAAAAGCGGTTAAACAAAATGCAAACCAGCGCCAGCATATAATTTCCGAGAGATAAGAAATTAATTGCCAACAAACCGATAACAAAGCCGGTTACAGTCACAACATTGGCAGAGACACCGAGTTTGCTTACTTTTTGTGCACAAAAATCTATAAATTTATAAAGAATATCAGCACTTTTTTTGGCATATGCACCGAATTTTGCTGATTTTTCAGCCAACTTAAGCTTTTTAGTTTTGCTCAAGGTGTTATTGGCTATTGATTTTAACTTATTTAACATAGTATACTCACCTCTCAAAGGGTTAGAAAAAGACAAGAAACATTATAAAACAATTTTTCGCTCAGGCATAGATAAATATGAGACTTTTCAAATACATTTCAACATTGTTAGCGGCAATATTGCTGGTTGTTTATTTTTTCAACGGTCCAAGCTCATATCAAACATACCAAGGAAAAATCTTTGGCACCTTTTACCATGTAAAAATAAAATCTCCTATAAAAAACAAAAAATTAGGGAAGCAAATTAAACATATACTTAAACTAACAAACTATCAAATGTCCGTATTTGAAAAGCAATCGGAACTCAACAAAATAAACAATCTGCAAGCAGACAAAGAGCTAACGCTTTCACCGGAAATGACCGCGGTCTTATATACGGCCAATGAAATTTACCGATTAAGCGGAGGTGCTTTTGACCCCAGTATCGCTCCCGTGGTAGATTTATGGGGTTTTGGCATCAAAGACGGCCAAAGTTTCCCAACAGATGAACAAATAAAAGAGGCTTTACGCCATGTCGGTTTTAAGAAATTGCATTTTTCCGATGTTTTTTCACGCGTAGAAAAAACCGATTCCGCACTCAGATTAAATCTGTCCGCCATAGCCAAAGGTTTTGCCGTAGACAGAGTGGCAAAGCTGCTTTCAGACCTTGGCTATGAAGATTATGTTGTAGAAATCGGCGGCGAGGTCAAAGCCGCGGGTGAGAGGTCTTTTGCCGGCAGTGGTTGGAACATCGGCCTCAGCAATCCCGACAATAAAGGGAATGCCTTAGTCTTAAGTTTGCATAACAAAGCCATGGCCACTTCGGGAGATTATCGCAACTATTTTATAAAAGACGGCAAACGTTACGCACATACGATTTCGCCGCAAACAGGTTATCCTTTAGATGATACTTTAGCCTCCGTGAGCGTTATTGACGATTCCTGCATGCGTGCTGATGCTTTGGCCACCGCCATTATGGCCTTAGGCTACCCGGAAGGCAAAACTTTTGCAGACGAAAACAAGATTCCCGCCATCTTTTTCATCAGAGAAAAAGAGCAGGGGAAAGAAAAATTCTCTCGTATTTTATCCAAATCTGCTAAAACCGCTTTTGGAGAATAGATTTGCAAGAAATAACACATCAGGCAACCGTCATAAAAGTTGAAGGAAACAAAATCTTTTTAGAGATACAATCACAAGAAGCTTGTGCGACTTGTCCGGCTTTTTCACTCTGCGCCCATAAAGAAGGAAAAGACAAAATCATTACACTGGAACGCCAAGATGCCGACACATTTCAAAACGGAGACAAACTTTATTTAACTATTTCAAGCACACAAGGCTTTTATGCACTTTTATACGGATATTTGCTGCCGCTGGCACTCATGTTAATAACTCTCTTGACGGCGCTTTTCCTTGGGACAAGTGAGCTTTTGGCCGGTGGATACAGTATAATGGTCTTGATTCCTTATTATTTTGTACTATTCTTTCTGAAGAAATATTTTATAAATACCTTTCAATTTAGAGTAAAACGCCTCTAGCATACTTGGCTTAAATGGGTCAACATCTTATACGGATTGATAAAAAATGGATAATTTAATATTACTCAACATTATCATTTTAGGTTTAATTGCCTTAATTGCGGCAATTGTTTTATATTTTGTTTCCAAAAAGTTTTCCGTATCCGAAGACCCCAGAATTGACCAAACCGAGGCATTACTCCCCGGAGCAAACTGTGGTGCCTGCGGCAAAGCCGGATGCCATGATTTTGCCACTTCTTGCGTTAAGGCAGATGCCAAGAGTTTCAGCAATTTATATTGTCCGGTCGGTGGGGCAAAAGTTATGGAGAAAGTTGCAACATTTTTAGGTTTTACGGCCGCTCAAAGAGAGCCGACGGTTGCCGTATTACGTTGTCAGGGCACTTGCCAAAACGCTCCGGAAAAAATCAATTACATCGGCATCAAGAGCTGCCGTCTGGCCAACAAAACCTTTATCGGCCGCAGCGGCTGCCCGACGGGTTGTCTCAGATTCGGCGATTGCGTATCCGTATGCAAATTCGGCGCCTTACATATTGATGAAAAACTTGGAATTCCCGTTGTTGATGAAGATAAATGCACTTCTTGCGGCGCCTGTGTCAACATGTGTCCGCGCCAATTATTTGAGATTCGCCCCAAAGGCACAAACGGCAATCGGGTTTATGTTGCCTGTCGCAACACCCAAAAAGGAGCCCAGGCCCGCAAAAACTGCACGGCAGCCTGCATTGGCTGCATGAAATGCACCAAAATCAACCCGGAAATCAAGGTTGAAAACAATCTTTCATATATTCCGACCACGGTTTCAGCCGACGAGTTTGGCGCCGAGTTGGTCAAAAATTGTCCCACAGGTGCCATTGTCTGCACCAAACCTTCTGTTAAGGATAAATAATGAGCGCAATAAAGACTTTTTCCATTGGCGGCATTCACCCGGACAAACACAAAATCACCACCGATTCTCCCATTCGCGAGGCGGGCTTGCCTGAATATGTCTATATTCCGGTCAAACAGCATATTGGCGCGCCGGCCAAAATTTTGGTCCAAAAAGGCGACAAAGTCAAAGTCGGTACATTGATTGCCGATGCTGACGGCATTGTTTCGGCCGATGTTCATTCTTCCGTTTCCGGAGAAGTAACAAAGGTAGAAGATATTGAAGGCGAATTCGGCTGGCTTGAAACCATGATTACCGTCAAAGTCGAAGGCGACGAATTTGAGCCTTCAATCGATCGCAGTCAAGACGTCAGTAAAGATATACCCTACACGGCAGGAGAAATTGTCCAAATCATCAGAGAAGCGGGCATCGTCGGCATGGGTGGCGCCGGTTATCCGACCCCGATAAAAGAAACGGTCCCCTTTGAAAAGAAACCTGACTTTTTGATATTAAACGGCATTGAATGCGAACCCTTTTTAACCGCCGACGATCGTTTAATGGTTGAGCGTGCAGAGCAAATTATTATCGGTGCCAAGATTATCAACAAGGTTTTAGGCATTCAAAACGCTATCATTGCCATAGATGAAAATAAACCCAACGCCATAGAAACGCTCACCAACATTTCACGGCGTTATGTCGGAGTTAATGTTCAGGTCTGTGCGACCAAATATCCGCAAGGCGGTGAGAAGCAGTTAATTCAAGCCATTACCGGACGCGAAGTTCCGCCGGGGAAATTACCCTTAGATGTTGGCTGTCTGGTTCAAAATGTCGGAACGGTTTACGCCATTTATGAAGCGGTTATGAAGCACAAACCTTTGTTTGAGCGTGTTGTAACCGTTAGCGGTGATGCTTGCGCAAAACCCGGCAACTATTTAGTCAGGGTAGGGACGCCGGCTTCTTTCTTAATTGAACAATGCGGCGGAATCACAGAAGATGTTGACCAAGTAGTTTTCGGCGGACCCATGATGGGCACCTCGGCGGTTAATATTAATGCGCCGATAACCAAGCTGACCTCCGGTATTTTACTCTTAAGCAAGGAACTTACCCGTCATCCGGCAGAAACCGCCTGCATTCGTTGCGGCAAATGTGTAGATGTCTGCCCCATGGGGTTGCGTCCTTTTGCCATAGCCTGCAGCGTACGAGATGGCTTTTATGACGAGTTAAAACCCTTACATGTGGCTGATTGCATAGAATGCGGCTGTTGTTCTTATATTTGTCCGGCCAAAATCCCGCTGTTGGATTATTGTAAGTTAGGTAAATATGAATTAAAAAAATCAAAATAAGGTCTTAGAAGATGTTTACGATTTCTACCGCTCCACATATGAATTCGCCGGTAACCACGCAAACTCTGATGCGTGACGTCATCATTGCCCTAATGCCTGCGGCGATTGTTGCCGTTCTGATCTTTGGTATAGGGGCACTAAAAGTAATGCTGACGGCGGTTGCCGGTTGTGTCTTGTTTGAATATCTGGTATCAAAATACCTATTGCACAGAGGCAATACGGTAACAGACAATTCTGCAATTATCACCGGCCTGTTACTGGCTTTCAATTTGCCGAGCAGTATGCCGATATGGATGATTTTGGTCGGCTGTTTTATGGCAATTGTCGTTACCAAAATGGCCTTTGGCGGGCTGGGGAAGAATTTGTTTAATCCGGCCTTAGTCGGACGCGTCTTTCTTTTCATATCTTTTCCGGTACAAATGACACATTGGCCCAAACCTTCATTTGCAGACTTTTTAAATACGGATGTCCAAACCGGCGCCACGGTATTGGGAATATTAAAACACGTAGATGTCCAAAGCTCGGCCACGGCCTTATCAAACCAAGGTGCAAGTTTAGCTGACCTTCCGACTTATACCGAAATGTTTTTAGGCTATATGGGCGGCAGCTTGGGAGAGGTTTCAGCCTTAGCCTTGTTATTAGGGTTAGCCTATATGTTAAAACGCAATGTTATTACCTGGCACATTCCGTTCTTTTATTTGGCCACTGTTTTTGTCGTAACCTGTGTTTTTTGGCTTGTAACCGGCAACATCAAATATGACCCGCTCACACACCTGCTTTCGGGCGGACTGATGCTTGGTGCTATTTTCATGGCCACAGACTATGTTACATCACCGATGTCAACCAACGGCAAAATCTTTTTTGCAATTTGTTGCGGCCTATTAACGGTTATCATCCGTTTATACGGTTCTTATCCGGAAGGTGTATCTTTTGCCATTTTGATTATGAATGCCTTTGTGCCGTTAATCGATAAAATTTTTGTTCCAAGAATTTACGGTACCGGGAGAAAATAGATGTCTGAAGCACAAAAAAACAAAACGGTTTCTTCATCTTTACCGGCCATGATATTATCTCTGACCGGCGTTGCCGTTATCTCGGCAGCGATTTTGGGTGGTGTGTATCAGCTCACCAAAGAGCCGATACAAAAAGCCAAAAACGCCATGGAATTAGCTGCAATCAAAGAGGTTTTGCCCGGTGACTTTGACAATGACCCTTATGCAGACCGCATAACCCGCACACAAAAAGACGGCCGCAATGTCATTGAGCTTTACCCCGCACGCCGTGGCAAAGAAGTTAAAGGTATTGCCGTAAAAAGCTACACCAACAAAGCCTTTGGCGGTCACATGGAAGTAATCGTCGGCTTTTATCTGGACGGTACGATTAACAACTTCAAAATCATTGAACAAAAAGAGACACCGGGCCTTGGCACCAAAGTAAATGAAGAGAAGTTTTCCGGCCAGTTCAAAGGAGCAAATCCGGCGCATGAAGGCTTTAAAGTTCGCCAAGACGGCGGAGAAATAGATGCTGTAACGGCAGCCACCATCAGCTCACGTGCGGTTATAGATGCCATCAAACGCGCACATAAGGCCTATCGCAAATTTAATGCAGGGAAATAGCCATGGATAAAAAATCTATTCAAAATCTAACCCGCGGCCTGATAAAAGAGAATCCGACTTTTGTCATGTTGCTTGGAATGTGTCCGACCTTAGGGGTCACCACTTCTGCCATAAACGGACTTGGCATGGGAATTGCCACACTTTTTGTGCTTATTTTGTCAAACATAGCCATCTCCACGGTCAAAAGTTTTACTCCCGAAAAAGTCCGCATTCCATGCTACATTGTCATTATTGCCACTTTTGTCACCGTGGTAGAGCTGGTAATGTCTGCCTATCTGCCAAAACTCTATGCTGCCCTTGGAATTTTTATTCCCTTAATTGTGGTAAACTGCATAATTTTAGGCCGAGCGGAAGCCTTTGCATCTAAAAACGGCATTTTCCAATCATTTCTAGATGCCGTAGGCATGGGCTTGGGCTTTACCTTAAGTTTAACGACTTTAGGTCTTGTAAGAGAGATTCTCGGGGCAGGGTCTGCCTTTGGCTGGAACTTTGCCGGAACCGAAGCCAACACCATGTTGCTGTTCATCATGCCGCCCGGAGCTTTTCTGGCCTTAGCAGGTTTAATAATTCTGTTTAACAAATACATCAAGCGGAGTAGCGACTAATGACATCTTATCTCATGATTTTTATTAGCGCGATTTTTGTAAACAACATTGTTTTATCGCAATTTTTAGGAATCTGTCCGTTTTTGGGCGTATCCAAAAAAATCTCAACCTCAGCCGGCATGGGCGGAGCGGTTATGTTCGTCATGACCTTATCCACCACGGTTACCTACATCTTATATAAAGCGGTATTGGTTCCGAATAATTTAACCTTTATGACCACCATCGTTTTCATATTGGTCATAGCATCATTGGTACAAATGGTTGAAATCATCTTAAAAAAACTTTCACCGGCTTTATATGGGGCTCTTGGCATATTCTTGCCCTTAATTACCACCAACTGCGCGGTTTTAGGTATTGCCATTTTGAGCGTCCAAAAAGACTTTAATTTATTGCAAGCCGTCTGTTTTACTTTGGCCAATGCCATGGGATTTACGCTGGCAATCATTATTTTTGCCGGTCTGCGCGAGCGTTTGGCGCGCACCAAAGTTCCGCCAGCCTTGCAAGGCACACCCATAGCATTAATCACGGCAGGCTTACTGGCCATGGCATTTATGGGTTTTGCCGGTATCGGCACCCATTAAAGCTATAAAAAAAGCCCCAAACGGGGCTTTTTTTAGATAAGAGTTTTAATTTTCTTTACAATATCTTCAAACATCTCATAAGTCAGAACGCCGGTATTAATATTATAGCGTGAAGTATGATAAGAATTAAGCATTAATAACTTATGTTTATCAAGCACATGTAAAGCCCCGTGCGCAAACTTAAAAGCAGCTTTTTTATAGCCGAGCACTCCAAGAACAGCCCCATGTGCGACACTTCCCAGCGTCAAAATCAATTTCAGATTCGGCATCGATTGAATTTCCTCAATCAAATAAGCACCGCAATTTTTCACTTCTTCTCCGGTAACTTGGTTTTTAGGCGGCAAACAACGGACCGAATTTGTAACCCGCACATCCAAAAGCTCAAAACCGTCATCGGCTCTTTTAGCATAATTTCCTTGAGCAAAACCATATTTTTTCAAAATAGGATACAAAACATCACCGGCATAATCATTGGTAAAGGGGCGTCCGGTTTGGTTAGCACCGTTAAGTCCGGGAGCCAAGCCGACAATCAGCACCTTAGCTGTCAAATCCCCAAAAGACTGAACCGGACCATTATAATAAGTCGGATATTTAATCACGTTTTCTTGCCGAAACGCCAACAGGCGAGGGCATTTTTGACAAGTTTTATCAGGGCATTGAAACACTTTTTTCGCTCCTTTTTTAACGTTTTTTTCAAATTATATCAAAAATATCACATTTTTTTTAACTTACACCCTTTAAATTACTTTTTTCATACTTATCTCCAGTGGTGCAAAAAATAGTTTAACTATAGTAAACACACATGGAGTTAATACAATGAAGAAAACATTACTTTTGGCCGGAGTAACTTGTGTATTCGCCGCCAATGCCAATGCGGCAGAATTTATGAACCACACAATCAATCCCTATGTCGGCTTAGATTATGTTTATTCTGATGCAAATATTAAAAAAGAATATCAAGTAAAAAAAGACTACAACTCAATGGCAATCAATCTTGGTACCATGTTGAGCGACTATGCCAGTATTGAAGCCTTTTTCCAACAATCTGGTGAAAGAAGCAACAAAGTAAGCGGCACTGAAAAATACAAATCAAAATTTTATGCCTACGGCCTTGATGCCTACGGTTATATGCCGGTTGGCTGCAACGGTATGAAACTTTTGGGTTCTGTTGGTATTGCCAACTACAACATGGAAGTAAAAGACAAGAGCAGCATAAGCCGCAACAGCAAATATGACAAAGACAGAACCGGCTATCGTATCGGTTTTGGTGCTCAATATGACATCAATGAGCATATTGCTGCCCGTGTAATGGCCAGATATTCTTATATCGGCGCTAAAGCTTTGAAAGATTTGAAAGAATTAACAGCCGGTGTAAGATACACCTTCTAATCTTTCGACACACACGCAACAAAGAAACCGCCTTGCACAAGGCGGTTTTTTTATTTGCAAGTTATAACCTTGCGTGCTAATTTTAGCTAAAAATAATTACATAAAGGAGCTTAAAAGATGAAAAAGCAACATTATTTATACGTTTTAGCAGCCATTATCATCACAATTGCTGTTGGTTATATGATGCACATTCATTTTATTAAAAGCATCTCACACCAAACAGCACATATGATGTTCAGTGCCTATGTCTGCATTCCGGCGGCTGTTTGCGCTTTCATCTTCTTAAATAATAAACATTATTGGCTCTTAAACATTGCTGCAGCCTTAATAACGGCCTTAGTCATTCAATATGGCATTATTGGCGGCGGAGCAGGGGTCATAACCATTTTAAGCCGTGCACTGGCCTTTTTGGCTATCGTTTACTTGTTAAACTTGGTAAAGGTTATTTTAAACAAATAGCCGGTTCTTCCGTTTCAAAGCTCACGTTTCAGCCATTCCAAGCCCAATTTTTTCATTTCTGTCATTCCAAAGGCCAGCCCCTACAGGAGCTGGCACATTTGGAATCCAGTAAACCACTGCTTTAGCAGTCCTTATTCTCTTAAAACAATTTCAAAACAGATTGCGCGGCTTGTGAAACCTTCCTCTTTCTCGTCATCCTGAAGGTCACACCCAACGGGCTGTGACACATGGTCCTCGCCCTCTTATGTCATGCTGAACTTGTTTCAGCATCTCCGAGGGCTCATTCGTCCCGTAAGCCTCGCGCAGCATTGCATTTGCGCTTGGCAACTATCGACTCCAGCATCTCCGAGGGCTCATTCGTCCCGTAAGGTTCAAACTTCGCCTATGGGGCGGGGCGCCGACTGCGGCTCGTTTTCACCAACTATCGACTCCAGGGTCTCTTTGCAGGGATGCTGAAACAAGTTCAGCATGACAGAAAATTTTTCTTACCATAGATTTATGATATCATACTCTTTCAGTATAGGCAAAAAAAATTAAAAAAGACTTAGCAAAATACCCTTCTTTGAGATTCCGTTTTCGTGCAAATCAAGCCAATTATCTGCCATGCATTAGATATATTTTAACCAATCTGGCCTAGAGTAAAAGACCGAGGTGAAAAATGATAAAGCAAAATTGGCTGGAAACGGCAAAAATCTATTTTGACCGCCGCATGTTGGCAATGTTGGGACTTGGTTTTTCAAGCGGATTTCCGTTTTTGTTGGTTGGCGGCACTTTGGCACTGTGGCTGACAGACGCCAAAATCAGTCTAGAGATGATTGGGCTTTTTGCTTTAGTCAAGATTCCCTATAGTTTCAAATGGGTTTGGTCGCCGATGGTAGACAGGTTGTGTCTGCCGTTGTTTGGCCGACTTGGCCGTCGACGGGGCTGGGCCTTATTTTCACAAATCGTTTTAATTCTTGGCATTATCGGCATGGCAGCAACCAACCCCGCGCAATCAATTACGGTATTAATGATTTTAGCTCTCTTGAGTGTTTTTGCCTCTGCCACTCAAGACATTGTGTTGGATGCTTTCCGTGTTGAATCTTTTGCTTCGACCGAACAAGGTGCCGGTGCCGCCGTATTTATTTTGGGTTACCGGCTCGGTTGCATTTTTTCGGGGGCGGGTGCTCTGCTTTTGGCCACGGTTATCTCTTGGAACGAGGTTTATGTTTTAATGTCTTTGGGCGCACTCATCGGCATTATCAGCATTTTTCTTTGCCCCGAACCTCAGGCTGCAACTTCTTGCCAACCGCTTGCCGGTAATAACGTTTTGCAAAAAATCAAAAACTTTTATCTCACCGCCGTTAAGGCTCCGATAAAAGATTTTATCAAACGGCGTGACTGGAAAGTTATCATGTTGTTTGTCATGGTTTACAAACTCTGCGACGCCTATATGGCGCCGATGTCCATGCCTTTTTATGATGCCATGGGTTTTAGCAAAGAAGAGATAGCTTATGTCACCAAAATATTCGGCATGTTGGCCACCATCATCGGCGGTCTGTGGGGCGGTTTGGTTGTCAAACGCTATGGCATTGTCAAAAGTCTTATTTTGGGAAGCCTGCTGCAAGGCCTAACCACGCTGATGTTTGTTGTCCAAACCTACGTCGGCCACAACTTAAGTGTTTTAATGCTGACCATTTCGCTTGACAATTTGGCCGGCGGCATGAGCACCACCTTTTTTGTGGCCTATATATCCTCTTTATGCAATGTCACCTACACCGCCACGCAATATGCTTTGCTGTCATCTTTCATGAGTCTGGTGCGTGACCTTTTGTCCTCAACCTCAGGATTTTTGGTACAAATCAGCTCATGGAGCGTCTTCTTTACGCTCACCACGCTGATGTCCTTGCCCGGTCTGTTCTTAATTTTTTACATGCAAAAGCACGGCGGGCTTAAACCTTATGCGGAAGCCGCTCATAAATAAAATCACTGAGCGCATTGGGCAAAATTGACCCCAGCCACACCGCCAAACGCATCGGCCACGGAAAAGCAATCGTCCCGACATTTCTTTCCAAGCGTGCCGCAATCACGCGGGCGGCTTTATCCGCCTGCCAAAAAAACGGCATCGGACAAGTATTTTTATCAGTAATGGCAGATTTTACGAACCCCGGACAAATAATGCTGACATTGATTCCCGCCTCTTTAAGCGAGCCGCGCAACCCTTCGCCCCAGGCTTTGACAAAAGCCTTTGACGCGCTGTAAGACGGACAAGACGGCATTCCGTGATAACCGGCGATTGAGGCCACCAAAGCAATGGTTTTATGCTTGCGCTCGGGAGCTTTTTGCAACAATTCAATAGCCGGCAAGGTTGTATTAACCACACCGCCGATATTAATGCTGAAAGTTTTTCTGACATTTTCTGAGGTTTCCTGCAAAGTGGCAACACCGGCATTTGCCACCACCAAATTCAAGGGAGCGGTCTTTTCGCATTCTTCAAGCCACTGAGCCGTTGCTTTGGCATCGGCGACATCCAAAACTTTGCTGAAAACTTTGGCGCCTCGCCCCGCACATTCGGCGGCTACTTTACTCAAACGTTCTTCATTGCGCCCGCAAATAAACAAATTTTGCGCCCCGTTTTGAGCATAAAACAAAGCCAAAGCCGCGCCGATCCCGCTGGAGGCGCCCGTAATCAGAATATTATTAAATTTTGTGTGCATATCTCAACCTTATAAAAGCAAAGTTAATCTTTTTTTTCTATACTACAAAAAAGTCAAATTGAGGAGAGTAATTTTGCAGTTATTAAGCATGACCGGCTTTGCCCGAGAAAGCGGCAGCCTTCGTTTAGACACAACGGTTTTTGATTGGTTTTGGGAGCTAAAGAGTGTCAACGGCAAATCTTTTGACTTCAAGACCAAACTTCCCCCGAGCTTTGAAAATTTAACCCCCGAGCTTAAAGTTTCGGCGGCAGAATATTTCAACCGCGGCTCAATCAGTGCCTTTTTGGAGCTGAAATCCACCGCCGGCGACCAAAGCCTTAAGATTAATGAAAAAAATCTGCAAGAGCTGATGAGCTTAAGCCTCAAACTTCATCAGCAAGCGGCTGATGTCTGGGCGCGCCCCTCAATAACCGAGCTCTTAACGGTTCGCGGCATTGTTGAGAGCGAAGACACTTCTTTAGATGAAGAGGCACAAAACCTCTTGGCGCAAGAGCTCCTTAAAACTTTCAAACAAACTTGCGCCAAAATGCGCCAAGACCGCGCCCAAGAAGGAGAAAAAATAAAATCTGCCTTGCTGCTTATTCTTGACAAGATTAGCAAAACCGTTGACAATCTGGTTAAGGTTGCAGCCGCACAACCGCCGAAGCTCAAAGCCAAACTGCAACAGCAAATCAGCGAGCTTTTAGGAGAAGATGCCGGCATCAGCGAAGAACGACTGGCGCAAGAAGTGGTATTATATGTTACCCGCGCCGATGTTCGCGAAGAGCTTGACCGCCTGCAGGCGCATATCAAAACCGCAAAAGAGCTATTGACTTTAGGCGGTACAATCGGGCGTCGTTTAGACTTTTTATGTCAGGAGCTCAACCGCGAAGCCAACACCACCGGCTCCAAGTCAATGGACATTGAGCAAACCAATTTGGTGGTAGAACTAAAAGCTCTGATAGAGCAGTTTCGCGAGCAAGTACAAAACATTGAATAAAGGACAGGACCATGGATGAGATTATTGACCGTTTAAAAAAAGTTCGCAAAGGCGCAATGTTTATTATCGAAGCGCCGTCCGGCACAGGCAAATCAGCCGTTATCAAAGAGCTTCTTAAGCGCGACAAAAACATCAAATTTTCGGTTTCGGTCACCACGCGCCAACCCCGAGAAGGCGAGGTTGAAGGGGTAGATTACTACTATGTCACGGACGAACAATATAATCAATATTTGGCACAAGATGCTTTTTATGAATATGTCGATTCGCAATATGGGTCACGTTATGGCACTTTGCGCTCCGAGGTAGACAGCTTTATCAATGTCGGGCAAGATGTTTTGTTTGACATGGACTGGGTCGGTGCCAGACAAATGCGTGAAAAAGCCCCTGATGATGTTGTCACCATTTATTTGCTTCCTCCCTCAATTAAGGAACTGCGTCGCCGCTTAGAAGGCCGCGGCACTGATTCTAAAGAAGTAATTGAAAAACGTATGGGCCTGATTTTAGATAAAATCAGCCATTGGGACGAGTTTGATTATGTAATTGTTAATGTCAACCTGGAAGAAACCATTGTCAAAGTCCAAAAAATCATCTCCGGCGAGCGCATGAAAAGAGTACGTCAGGTCGGAATGAAACGTTTTGTCACCGAGCTTGTAAAGGAAGCCGAAAATGGATGAAGCATTTTATGACCGTTACGGCCACAAAAAATATGCCAATGACATTATCCCGATAGAGCAAAAAGGATATTTTGCGATTCTGGTTAAAGACGAAAAAGTTTTAATGACTTACCCGCCTTTGGTAGATGTTCCGGAATTTCCGGGCGGCGCCATCGGCCGCCGCGAAAACTTTCGTGAATGTTTGTTTCGCAAACTTTATGAAGAAACCGGAATTGAATTTATGCTCTCAAGCGGCGAAAAAGAATTTCATCAAACGCTTCGTTACTTTGCCGAAGATGCCCGCCCTTATGGCGAATACTGCATTTATGACATGACCTTTTTGGTCTATGATGCCTCATCTTATGGTTTTGACACACAAGAAAGCCAAAGCAAAACACCTGAAAACGGCAGCTCTTGTTGGGTTCCGATAAAAGACATATTATCACGCAAAACCAAAATTAATTATGCTCACTGGCTGGCGTTTCAAGAGCTTTTTTCCGCTCGGTAGAAGCTTTTGGCCAAACCATTTTATCTCCCTAAGGGCTCTAAAGGACGCAAGAGTGCTCTTAGGGATTTTTATTTTCCGCACATTTCGTTTGACAATCAACATCTATTAGCATAAAATCTTGAGAAAATTATACAATTCTAAAATTATTAGGCTATGAAAGATGAAGAATTATTAGATGTCAAATTTGAAAAGATTGATGACGAGATTGAGCTTTGCTTCGGCAGCGGCAAGTTAAATGCCAAAATCAGCAAAAACACTGCCATAAAGTTGCTTTACGACCCCAACGCCAGACTACGCCAATTTATTTGCGAGGCCTGCTTAAAAACGCTTTTGAGCAAAGGAGAAGAAGTTTTTGCGCTTGAAGATTTTCCCAACCAAGAAGAAATGTATCAAGTTTTGGGGCAAATGTTGGAAAAAGACAAGAGCAACGAGCTTTTAGCCAAACTTTTAGCTTTGGTTGAAGAATTGCGCAACCGACCGGCAACTGAGGTAAAAATGGCGAACCTGCTGTTACGACAACGCACCGACACGGAAGACGCCGCAAAAATTTTGGCCGGATTATTAGCCAGAGTCAAAGAACCGAACGCAGACAAAATTGTAAAGGATTTAATGCTTTACATTGAATCCGTAACAAATTTGGAAAACCAAAAGATTCTCTATGATGCGTTAAAGAGTTTCTTACAAAAGCACCCGCTCAAACAAAAAGAGAGCTTGGAATTGTTATCAACATTTGACTTACAAAAAGCAAAGTTATAACAAACTCTGCTTTTTTTAATTTCTGTATTAGATGACCATTATACGAACTTTTTAAAAGTTCGGAGAATGAGTCATATAATAAGAAATAAAGGCGAAGAAAGCGCAGCGTACAGA